>CAIUDO010000080.1 GCA_903897935.1 uncultured Pseudomonadota bacterium | reverse complement strand
GGTTTGTTCGCGCTCGTCGTGACCACCACCTAAGCCCGCTCCACGGTGGCGCCCCACTGCGTCGATCTCATCGATGAAGATGATGCAAGGAGCGTTCTTTTTTCCTTGCTCGAACAAGTCGCGCACTCGGCTGGCGCCGACGCCCACGAACATTTCCACGAAGTCGGAGCCCGAAATGGTTAAGAACGGCACGTTCGCCTCGCCGGCGATGGCGCGGGCGAGCAGCGTCTTGCCGGTGCCGGGCGGGCCGACCAGCAGCACCCCCTTCGGCGGGCGCCCTCCCAGAGCGACGAAACGATCGGGCGTCTTGAGGAACGCGACCGTCTCCTTGAGCTCCTCGGCCGCCTCGTCCACCCCGGCGACGTCGGCGAAGGTGACGCCGGTCCCCTCCTCCGGCGCGAGCCGCGCCCCGGACCGCCCGAACGCCGCCGCGCCGCGCCCGCCGACGTCCCGCCGAACGGCCAATAGCACCGCGCCTCCGATCAGCACGAGCATGAACAACGCGAGCGCGCCGCCCGAGTCGCAGGCGGGCGCGCGGGCCGCCTGGTACGCGACGCCTTGTGCGTCGAGCAGGTCGATGAACGCGTCGTCTCCCGGGAACCGGACCGCGTGGATGACGCGGGGCGTGGCCGTGGGCTCGGCGTTGGGATCCGGCCGGAGCGTGGCGTGCACGAGGTCGCCTTCGACGTCGACCCGCGCGATCTCACCGCGCTCGACCGCGCCCTTGAGCTCGCTCCACGACACCGTCTCGCCGCGCATGGCCAACGGGCCCTGCACGGCCCACAGGACGAGCATCACCAAGAACACGACCCCGACGATCGGGATCCAACGTAGAGGCTGGTTCACCACGGTCGCGTATCCCGCCGGCGCGGACCGAACCCGCGCGACGGGCCGATCACGGGGCGGTCTCGGCGTCGAGCACCTGCAGCGTGTGCCGGTACAAGAAGCGCGCTTGCTGCAGGTTGTCGCCGATCGCGACGATGCCGAGCTTCCCGAACTCCGACAGCGCGCCGATCAGGTGGAAGACGACCCCGCGCTCCGACGGGCCGTGGAAGTGGAGCTGGTGGAAGACCGAGATGTCGACGAGATCCTGGGGCAGCAGCCCGCGGTACCGATCCGACTGCACCGTGTCCGTCGCGAAGTAGTACTTCGGCTTACCGGACGGCGCGTAGAACAAGCCGTCCTCCTGGATGTAGGTGCCGGCGGTCAGGAACTTCAGCGTGAGGAACGGGTGGGTCGTGCCGCCTTTTCGGAGGTTGACCTCGATCGCGTAGTGCTTCCAGCCGTCGCCCTCCCGCACCGACACGTAGTCGATGCCGAACCGCCCGATCACGCCGTGCTTCGCGAGCTCTTGCGCGACGCGCAGGCCGGACTCCTGGATCGCCATCCGGTACTCGTCCGACGCCGGGAAGGTGCAGCCGAGGAACACCTGCCCGGACGGGCCGCCGAGCACCTGGTCGTGCGTGCTGATGATCTGCGCCTCGTGAATGGCGTTGACCCGGCACTGCGCGGACGGCGAGCGCTTGTCTTCGCCTTCGACGAACGACTCGGCGACGCCGCCCATCTCGGCGTACTTGCCCGAGAACGACTCCCAGCTCTCCTGTGGGGCCTCGAACTTCAAGCCGGGCAACATCGGCAGGATGCGGTCCGCGAGGGTGCGCTCGGACAACGAGCCGTCGAGGTCGCCGTAGTAGAACAGCGCGTTGCCTTCGCCCGAGAAGCCCTCGTTCAGCTTGACGACCGCGCGCCGCGCCTCCGGATCCCGCCGCTTGATCGCCGCCAACGCCGACGCGATCTCCTCGGGCGTGGTCAGGTCCTCGAACCCGAACGGGAACTCCACGCCGGCGTCGCGGAACACCTTGCGGCAGCCGGACTTCGACCCCAGGTGGTTGAGCGCCGGGTCGACCGAGTGCAGCGGCGTCCCCAGCCGGACCGCCAACGAGCGCTCCCACACCGAGCTGTTGAAGCAGACCAGGTGCGACATGTCGGGCTGGTCGATCTCATCGCGGATGCGCTGGAGCAGCCGCGGACGCTCCAGGATCTTCCGGCTGAGCGGGCGCGGCGAGCTGTCGCCGCAGTGCATGAGCACGAGCCGCGCGCGCGCGTGGGCGTGCGGCACGCCCGACAGCAGCGCCAGGTAGTAGTCGACCACCGTCGGGTCGATCGCCTGGCTCGTCACGTAGACGACCTTCGTGCGCGGCTGGCGGAGCAGCATCAGGTTGACGAGCATGCGCTCTTCGTAGTGCCAGACGCCGGTGACCTTCTGCAGCTCGCGCGGGTCCATCGACAACGACGGCACGACCACCACCGTCTGCGGCGTGCGCCGGTCGCCGGCGAGCGCGCGATAAAGCTCGCCCATCCGGGACTGCAGGCGTTCGAACGCGATGATCTCCTCGGGCGACCCGGGTACCGGCCACTGGTTGTCCATACCTGCTCCTGGTCCGCCGATCCTACCCCGGGGCCCGCGATAGATCGGCGTCAGCGAGGGGCGACATGGTGAAGATCGGGCGGATCGAGGTCGGGCCGGGGCGCCCGCTCGGGGTGATCGCGGGGCCGTGTGTGCTCGAGGAGCCCGATCGGGTGCTGCGCATCGCGCAGTCGCTGGCCGAGCTGACCGACCGCCTCGGGCTGCCGTACGTGTTCAAGGCGAGCTTCGACAAGGCGAACCGCACCAGCGCGGCGAGCTGGCGCGGGCCGGGCCTCGACGACGGCCTGGCGCTGCTCGACCGCGTGCGCCGCGAGGTCGGCGTGCCCGTCACCACCGACGTGCACCTGCCCGATCAGGCCGCCACCATCGCGCAGGTCGCCGACCTCCTCCAGATCCCGGCGTTCTTGTGCCGCCAAACCGACCTCTTGCTCGCGTGCGCAGCGACCGGGCGGCCCGTGAACGTGAAGAAGGGCCAGTTCTTGGCGCCGTGGGACATGGCGCACCCGGTCGAGAAGCTGCGGGCGGGCGGCGCGGCCGGCGTCATCGTCACCGAGCGCGGCACCACGTTCGGCTACAACGATCTCGTCGTCGACTTCCGCGGCCTCGGCGAGATGGCGAAGATCGGCGTCCCAGTATGCTTCGACGCGACCCACAGCGTGCAGCTCCCCGGCGCGGGCGGCGCGACGTCGGGCGGGCGGCGCGAGCACATCCCGGCGCTGTCGCGGGCCGCGATCGCGTACGGCGTCGACGTGATCTTCGCGGAGATCCACGATGATCCGCCGCGCGCCCGCTCCGACGCCGCCACGCAGCTCGCCCTGGCCGACGCGCCGGCGTTGATGACTTCTTGGGTCGCGTTGCGCCGCGTCCTTGACACCGCCGCGCAGGCTACATAGAAGGCATCCGCTCGGGGGGCATGCCCTTCGGGCGGATAGCTCAATGGGAGAGCTCCGGTTTTACACACCGGCGGTTGCAGGTTCGAATCCTGTTCCGCCCACTCTTCATCGAGCACCACATGGGGTGGTAGTTAAGTCGGTTATAACGCCGGCCTGTCACGCCGGAGGCCGCGGGTTCGAGTCCCGTCCATCCCGCCATCTCGACGCCCGATCGGTTCATCGCCGGTCGGGCGTCTTGCTTTTCGGAGCGCGCCATGTGGGCTGACCGTCATCGTGGATGGGTCGTGGCTGGTCTCGTGCTCGCCGGGCTCGCCGTCGCGCCGGTGGTGCGCGCCGAGAAGCGCCCCAGCGACGAGGTCCGCGGCCGCGAGCTCTACGATCGGCATTGTCTGCCCTGTCACGGGCCCGAGGCAGCGGGCGACGGCCCCGGCGCCGCGTCGTTGGTGCGGCCGGTCCCGGACCTGCGGCCGCGGCTCGTCGAAGAGAACCGCGAGGCGTTCATCACGGTGGTGCTCGACGGCTCGGGCGCGATGCCGGGCTACTCGCTCGCGTTCGACAAGTACGACGCCAAGCGCGTGATGAAGCACATGGAGCGGGCGGCGCGCGGCGAGGCGGAGCCGGTCGAGGCGGAGGCCCCGCCCGCGGCGGCCCCGGGCGCGGCGCCGGAGCCGGAAGAAGAAGCGGGCGGCGGTGGCTGACACGGTGTGTCGCGCGGGTGGCGGGTCGGGCCCGGCGTAGGCTACGCTGGATCCATGCGATGGTTCCTCCTGGTCTTGTTGGCGAGCAGCCCGGCCGCGGTGGCGGCCGATGCGCCCGTGGTCGGGAGCGCGGCCGCGGGGAAAGCCACGTTCACCGCCCGCTGCACGTCGTGCCACGGCGCGTCGGGCAAGGGCGACGGCCCGGCCGCGCGCGCGTTGCCGCGCCCGCCGACCGACCTTACGAGCGCGACCTTCTGGGAGAACCGCACCGACGCCGACATCGCGTCGATCCTCGCCAACGGCACGCCCGGCGGCGTGATGCGCGCGTTCCCGATGCGCCCAGAGCAGGCCGCCGACCTCATCGCCTACCTGCGAACGTTCCAGCCGCCGCCGCCTGCTGGTTGACGGTTCGGAGCGGGCGGTTACGAGCCGACTCGCTAGGGGTATAGCTCAGTCGGTAGAGCAGCGGATTCCAAATCCGCAGGTCCCGGGTTCAAGTCCCTGTGCCCCTGTATCCAGAAACCCGGCTTCACGGCCGGGTTTCTTCGTTACGGGTCGTTCGCTTCGAGGGCATCTCCACCAACAAACAACAAGCGACCGACGAACCGCGGAGGGCAGGCCCGCACGTGACGGCCGAACCCTGGAAGGTCGAAGGACGCTCGTACGAGCAGCGCGAGCCGCTCTTCTCGCACGCCAACGTCCGGCAAAGCGTGAGGGGCGACAGCAACGAACAAGAGTGTGTTGATGTCGTCCGTGATTGCCTTACGCGATCACGGAGAACGACGAACGAACCCTACGTTTCAGCCATCAGCATCTGAGGGCCGCACCTGCGTGCGCTCTCGGTCCAGCGACTCGGAAATGGACCCAGTTAGGTCGAATTCCAGTTTCGACGCAGCGTTCGCGCCCGACCAAGTCGACGTGACCAGCGGCATCGTCCAATCCATCAGGTCCTTGATCGAGTAGTCGACTCCAGGCGTTGCGCCTGCATATCGGAGCCCTTCCTCGACGTTGTAAAGCATCACCCACAAGAATTCCGGGAGGTGCTCGTGGCGAAGCCCGTACGGATGGGGAAGCTCAGCTATTAGGCGGTTCGGTGGAGGTGTTTTTGCTGGACGGGGCAACGTCGTCTCCATCACTGTGTGGTTCCGAGGGGTGATCACGAAGTAGGCGCACCATGAGACCGCGGAGCGACATAGCGTGTGCTTGGTCGCCCCTGCTGCCTTCAACGAGCCATGCCCTATCGTCGTCCCGATCTTCACTCATGTCGACCGCCGGACGCATCCTACAGCGCCCGCGCCACCACGTGCACGGGACCCAATGCTGCGGCTTGTAACCCTCGATCCTTAACTTTGGCGGCATTTCGTGCGTCATGGGGTCTGGAACCGCGCGCCCTCCGAGGCGTCAGCCGGAGCCCGTGAGCTGCCCGAAGTCGTCGGCCAGGGTCCCGAGCGTCGGGTGCACGTAGAACGGGACGTACGGGCCCCCGCTCGACGACTCGACCGTCAGCGAGTCGTACGTGCCCGCTGGCACCGTCGTGGACGACGCCTCGACCGCCCGAAGCGACACCGCGCTCTTCAGGGTGCTCGGCTCGGCCAACGACGACGTCGTCGTCACGACCGTCTCGGCGACCCACTCGTCGCCGGGGCTGACCTCGGGGGGCCACATCAACGCGCCGCCCTCGTAGACGGAGTCGACCCACGCTTCGCTCAGCGTGCCGCTCAGGGACCAGTCGTAGTCGGCGGTGTACGCCAACAAGCGCGCCCCCTCGGCCGAGCACCGCCACGTCACCGTCGACAGGTAGCGGTACCAGTCGAAGCCCGGGATGACGAGCTCAGTGTCCGTCGTGAGCACGACCTCCGAGCCGTCCGACGCGAGCACGGTGGCCGTGGTGGTCCACGAGGCTTGCTGCCCGGTGGTCGCCTCCCACTCGGGCGTGGAGACGTACGTGCGCCACTGCCCGACCTCTTGGAAGCCGAAGTAGTGCGGGCACGGCCCCGCGATCGGCTCGAGGTCGGCGTCGGCGTCGGTGTCGGTGTCGGTGTCCGCGTCGGCGTCCGCGTCGGCGTCCGTGTCGGCGTCCGCGTCGGTGGGCGGCGGCGCGGCGGACTCCTTCGGCGCGCCGCACGCCAGTACGAACCAGAGCCACATGTGGGCCTCCCGCGGCAGCTTGACCCGTCGGACGGCGTCGCGCCTCCCGCGCCGGTTAGTGCGCCCGCGTGCACCTCCTCGATCGCCTGATTTGGGCCGCCGCCCGGCTGCTCCCCGCCGTCGACCCGGCGCCCTGGCAGGCCCCGCTCCAGGGCGCGCCTACGCCCATCGACGGGCCGGACCCGGACGCCGGGCTGCTGCCGGACCTCGCGGCGCTCGGCGTCACCGAAGCCGACCCTGCAGTGCGGAGCTTCTTCGCGCACACCGCGCGGTTCGAGCTGCCCGTCGAGGTCGCGTGGCGCGGGCCGGTCCCCCGCGCGCTCGCCTGGCTGTGGGCGCGGCTGTTCGCGCGACGGTGGGGCCAGCTCGAGCTGCCCACCAAGAGCGGAGCGGCGCTGACCAATGACGTCTTCCCAGACGGCGACGGCGCGTGGTGGGCGCGCCGCTACGTCGGCACCCGACGCGCGCTGTACCGGGCGAGGTTCGACGTGGTGCCCGTCGCTGGTGAGCGGTCGCCGCGGGTGCGCGTACAGTTCCCAGTGCCGGGCGGCGCGTGGGTGGTGCTGTTCGGCGCGCGCGGCGAGGGCGTCGGCGGCGTCGCGCTCGTCGAGGAGGGGCGCGCGGACGGGCTCTACCTCGTGCCACGCTCCGGTTGTCCGCGCTTCGTGCGCGTCGTCCGCGAGGCGATCGTGGTGGTGCCGGCGGACGAGGGCGTGCGCGCGACGCACACGTTCGTGGTGCTCGGGGCGACGGTGCTCACGCTCACGTACACGGTCGGGTGCGCCGCCGACGGTTGCTCCCCCTCGCCGACCACGGGCGCCGCGCGCAGGTGACGCGGGAGGAGGCCGCATGCTGCAACGGCTCGCCGACTCGGTCGGGATCGCCGCGCTCGGATCGCTCACCCTCGGCCTCGCTCCGTTCTTGCCCGAGCCCCACCTCGTCGGCAAGTTCCGCTGGGTCGCGGGCGGGGCGGTCGGCATGACCGCGATGGATTGGGGGGACCTGCTGATGCACGGGGCGCCGGTCGTGTGGCTGATCGCGGCCCTCGGGGCGAAGCTCGCGCTGCGCGGCCGCGCCCCGCCGACGTAGACGTGGCGTCTGTGGCGGGCGCCGTCGCGCGTGGGTAGCGTCGGCGGGGAAGGAGCGGCGATGATCTGGTTGTTCCAGCGTGTGCCTCCGAGGACGAGACACCGAGAAGGACCGGTGTGTCTGGTTTGCCGACCGCGACGGCGACGGCTTCGGCCAGTCCGAGGTGCGCGCTCGTCCGGTCCGACGGGCTTCCGTCGTCGTGCCGGGTCACCCCTGCAGCGATCGCAGCCCCGCGAAGAACGCCGCGACCTTCGGATCAGCGGCGGTCTCTTCGGTGGGGACGTGCTCGTTAAACGTCACCCACGGGAGCTGGCTCTCGACTCCGTACTGCATCAGGACGGGCACCCGCTCGGGGTGGTCGAGCGAGCCGATGGTGACGTAGGCGCGCGCCTCAGGGAGGTCGTACGCGAAGCCGAGGGGCGTCCCGCAGTCGCGGCAGAACTGGCGCGTCGCCAGGTTGGACGAGCGAAACACCGCCGGCGAGCCTCGCGTCCAGGCTACGTCGGCCTTCGGCGCGCCGGCCAGGGCGGCGAACAGTCCCCCGGTGGCCCGCTGGCACATCCGACAGTGACAGACGTGCGCCTTCTGGGGCGTGACGTACAGAGCGTACCGCACGGCGCCGCACTGGCAGCCTCCGGTGGCCACCGCGACGCGATCTTCGCTCATGATTCGCCTCCCCGTGCGTTGAATCGGCGTCAGCGGCCGAGGGAGCGCGCCAACAGCGGCGACGGCGTGAGCACCAAGTCCTCGCCGTGCGCGTACTCGAGCAACAACCCCTGGCGAAGCAGCCGCGTGCGTCGCTCGAGGTCCATCTCGAGCCCCGCCGACCCGGCGACGTCCCGCAGCGCGGCGGCGTCCCCGTGCACCAGCAGCCGCCGCATGCCCTCCGCGGCGTCCCGGAGCGCGTCGTCCAAGCCCTCGTTCAACCCGTCGAGCGCGCTCGCGTAGCCCGCCGCGCCGACCACCAGATCCAAGAACCGACCGATCGCGCCCCCGCTGCGCTCGGCGGCCCGCCGCACCACCGCGTCGACCGCCGCGGGCAACGCCCCCAAGCGCCTCTCGACGATCGCGACGAGGAACGCGACCGCGTCGTCGTGGGCGAGCGCCATCGGCGGGGTCGGCACCGCGAACAATCGGTAGCCGTCGAGCACGAACTGGCTGTCCGGACCCGACACGAGCTCCGGCCCGACCGCGACCACCAGCACACACGAACGCTTGATGCCCAACAACGCCTCGGCGTGCTCGCGGGCCGGACCGACCGGGACGGCGTCGAGCCCGTCGAGCATCACCACGACCCGCGGCGCGACGCCGTGCAGCTCGGCGAGCGCCGCCTGCAGCATCTCGATCGGGCGCCGCACCTTGCCGTCCCCCGCCGGTAACCGAGGGTTCGACGCCCGAAGATCCTTGATGAGCAGCCGCGTCGGCAACACGGCGAGGTCGCGCTCGACCCACTGCTCGACGAGGGTTCGGGTCAGCTCCCACACCAAGACCGGCGCCGGCAAGTCAGCGGCGCCGATCGACGGCAAGTCGATATGAAAGACGAGCGAGCTGCGCGCGAGCACCTCGGCGGCGCGCAGGAGCTCGGTGGTCTTGCCGGTGCCGGTCGGGGCGAACACCGCGATCGGCGACAGCCCCTGCCCGAGCAGGCGCGCCAGCGCGTCGCCGCCCCCCCACGGCCGCTTGACGTAGAGCTCCGGCGACGCGTGCGCGCGCAGCGCCTCCCACCGCAAGCCGCCCGGGCCGATCGGCTCGGGCTCCGCGAGGGGAGTCGCCGCCCGCCGCAGCTCGTAGTCCCACACCGGCCGCCGCGCGATGACCTCGGCGCCGCCGTCGTCCGAGCGGGCGTCGTGCAGGATCTCCCAGCCCGCGAACCAGCTCCGGGGGGGAACGCCCAGCGTGACGCCGCCTTCCGACGGCAACAACACCACCGCGAGCCCGCCCGGCCGCACCCCGACCCGGATGCGCGTGGCCGCTTCGTACGCCGCGACGCCCACCGCGACGATCAACGACGACGTCTCCGGCTCGATCGGCAACGTGGCCGGATCGTCGATGACCACGATCGCGTCAGGTAGATCGGCGAACCGCGTCACGTCCTGGTCGACGACGACGACCTCGACGCCGCGCGCGATCAACGCGGCCACCGACGCGACCTCGACGGAGCCGAGCACGAGCGCCTCGGCGTCGCTGCCGAGGTGCGGATCGAGGAGATGAAACAGGCGCATCCGCTACTCCGGGGGGATCGCGCTCAGCACGGCGGCGCAGCGGCCCGCGAGGCCATGGAGCCGGACGTTTTCGCGCAGCCACGTAGCGCGGTCGGGCAGCGGGTCGGCGAGACGCGCGGCCAGCACCGCGCCGTCCGGGGCGTCGCGATCGGCCACCCGCTGCGCGATCGCCGCCACCAACGCCGGGTCTGCAGGCTCGGTGAACAACCCTGGCGCCCGCGCGGCGTCGACCTCGTCGCACAACGCGCCGACGGTCATGCGGTCGGCGTACCCGTCGGGCAGCCGCGGCGGCTTCGGCATGTTGGCGAGGTCGGGCTCGGGCCCGCCCGGGGTCGGCTCCATCACGACGACGCGGTTCACGACGGGCGGCAAGGTCCGCAAGAACGCGTAGATCGCGCCGAGGTCGGCGTCGGTCATGCCGCTGTAGGCCGGCCACGGCATCACCGTGACGGGCACCCCGTCGGGCCACCGCTGCCCGACCAGCGGGTCGTCCCGGTGCTGCTGGAACAACCCGATGAACGCGCCGCGGGTCAGCGCGCCGATGCCCGTCGCCTCGTCCGGAGTGAGGTTCGTAGACCGGATGCGCGCGTGCCCGGGCACGTCCCACTCGTTGCCGCCCCCGTACCGCATCGCCGGGTCGGCGCGGCCGTCCGGACCAGCCGGGGTGTGACAGTCCTCGCACCCGGCGATCAGGGCGAGGTAGGCACCATATTCGACCTCACCGCGCGGAGCCTCCGCGGCGAGCGTGGCCTCCTCGGCCATCAGGTTCAACGACAACGTGACCCCCGGGTCCAGCGCGCGGCTCGGGTGCGCCGTCGGGATCGGCTCGAGCGTGCGCAGGTACGCGACGATCGCGAGCAGGTCGGGGCGCGCCATCGAGCGGTAGCGCGTCCACGGCATGATCGTGTGGGCGACCTCGCGCGACGGGTTCACGCCCGTCGTGAGCGCGTACACGATCGCGCCGTCCGACCACCCGCCCAGGCCCTCCGGCGTGAGGTTCGTGCTGATCACGAGCCCGGGGACGGCCTCCTCGCGCCCGAACGGGACGCCGCCGGCGCCGAGGTGGTCGCGCGGGAGCGGCTGCCCGACGACGCCGAGGTCGTGCGGCGTGTGGCAGACGAGGCACCCCGCGACGTGCTGCGTGAGGTACCGGCCCCGCTCGACCGTCGCCGGGTCGGTCGGCGCGACCAGGTCGGGCACCGGGCCCGCCTGGGGCAGGTGCTCGCGTACGTACCAAGCCGCCGCGGACGCCGCGCCCATCACGGTGAGCATCAGGCCGGCGGTGACCCGAACGACCGTTCGAACGCGGCTCAAGCCCCAGCTCCACGCGCGGCGGCGCGCTCGAGGTACGGCCGCGTCAGGGCGCCCCAGTCGGCGCGTGTCTCGAGCTTACGCAGCATCGCGTACGTGCCGCCCAGCGCGCGGTGCAGGTAGATCCCCTCCTTGACCGTGCGGATCTCGGGGTACCGCAGGACCCGCGGGCCGAGCGCCTTGAGCTTCTGCTGCACCGCGTCCCGGCTGGAGCCTGCGGTGTACATGCCGGCCCGGAACGGCTCGATGATCACCTGCGCGATCTCCCAGATCACCTCGGCCGCTTCGGGGCGATCGCTCTCCAAGAAGCCCATCTCCCGCAGCTTCGCCACCACCTCGTCGCGCCGCAGGTCGAGCGCGAACAACGCGAGCCGCGCGTAGTCCGATACGAAGGCTTCATCGAGGTCTTTTACGCAGCCGAAGTCGAGCAGGCCGACGTTGCCGTCTTCGTCGAACAGGTAGTTGCCCGCGTGCGGGTCGGCGTGCAGGCGCCCGAGCTCGTACGTCATCACGTGGAACGATCGGGCGAGCGCGAGCCCGGCGCGTTGGCGGGCCTTCGGCGTGGCCACGGCGAGGAACCGATCGATCGGCATGCCCGGGAGCCGCTGCATCGTCAGCACCCGATCCGTGCAGTGGCTCGGGTGGCTGCGCGGCACCGAGATCGCGGCGTCGTGTGCGAACGCCGTGTGGAAGTACTCGAGGTTCGCCGCCTCGTTGTAGTAGTCCAGCTCGTCCGTGAGGCGATCGCGGATCTCCTCGAAGATCTCCTCGACCTCCGACCGGTTGCGCCGGAGGATGCGGCCCGAGATGAACATCGTCTTGAGCGCGCTCAGGTCGGAGTCGACCGAGTGCTCGATGCCGCGGTGGAGCACCTTGACGACGACCTGCTGGCCGTCCGGGAGCGTGGCGGCGTGCGCCTGCCCCAACGACGCCGTGCCGAGCGGCACCGGATCGAACGACGCGAACGCCTCCGTCAGCGGCCGCTCAAGGCTGCGCTCGACGTCTTCGCGGATGATGTCGAACGGGATCGGCTCCGCCTTGTCGTTGAGGCGGCCGAGCGCCCCTGCGACCTCCGGGGGAAGGTCCGTCCCTTCGAGCGCTTGCGCGAGGCCCTGCCCCACCTTCATCGCCGCGCCCTTGAGCTGGCTCATCGCCTCGGCCACGGCGCGCGCGTTCTCGATGTGCAGGTCACGCATCGACGACGAGCGCTCGTCGTCGGTCTGGAACAAGCCGCGCACCTGCTGGCCGAGGTAGCTGCCGCTCACCTTGGACGTGAGCCCACCGAGCTTGGCGAGTCGTCCGAATCTGCTCTTTGGCGGGGTTCCCACACGTACCTCCGGGCCGCCGCGCGACCGGTCGGTTCGGTCCTATCCGGCCCCGCGGACCCCCGCCGCGCACGCCGCGGACCTCGGCCGGGCTGGCGCGCGGTGTGCTATCTGCTACGCTGTCCCCATGGCGTACGTGGTGGGGATCCAGTGCGCGCTCGGCGTCGGCCCGGAGCGGGGCGGCCGGAAGCGCAACGAAGACAACTTCCTGGTCATTCAGGGAGGATCGTCAAGGCGTCTCGGCCCCGACGGCAACGCCCTCGAGGACGTGAGCGCGGTGCCGGGCCTGCTCGTCGCCGTGCTCGACGGCATGGGCGGCCTCGACAACGGGCACCTCGCGTCGTCGTCGGCGGCGCGGGCGCTGGCCGGCCTGCAGCGCTCGGAGGTGCCGCGGGATCCGGAGCGCGCCCTCCGCCGGTTCGTCATGGAGCAGCACAAGCGGCTGCACCGCGAGGCCAAGGAGCGCGGCCCGGTGGCGATGGGCACCACCGTCACCGCGGTCTGGCTGATCTCCGGCGTCGCGGCGTGGGTGAGCGTCGGCGACTCGCGCTGCTACCTGTGGCGCGGCGAGCGCCTCGTGCAGCTCTCGCGCGACCAGACCCGCTCCGAGTTCGCGCGCCGCGACGGCCTCGCGTTCGTCGGTCCCGACCACCTCGTGCAGAGCTTCTTGTTCGGCTCACGCGGCCTCGGCGACAACAGCGCCCTGCGCCTCGACCCCGGGCTCGACACCGGCACCCTCGCGCTCGAACCTGGCGATCGGCTCATCCTGGTGACGGACGGCGTGTGGTCGTGCCTTGAGCCGGACGCGCTGGCCGCGATCGCGGCGTCGTCGGACGATCCGGACACCGTCGCGCTCGGGCTGCTCGACGCCGCCATCGCGGCCGGCGCCACCGACAACGTCACGGCGGCGGTGGTGCGGGTCGACGCGGTGCCCGACCGGCCGGAGCGCTCCGGAGACGACGAAGACGACGAGAAGACCTGGGCCTTCTGATCGTCTCGGATCACGCCTCGGTCGGGGTCGCCGGCGCGGTCTCCTGGAGGGCGCTCTGCAAGGCGCTCTTGGCCCACGCGCCGTCCGAGGTGAGCAGCCCGTCGCGCCACGCCGTCGAAACAAGCAGGATCATGGCGGTCAACGCGACGAGGGAGGGAAGCAGCTGCGGGTTCTTCATGGTGGTGCTCCTTTGTCTAAGGAGACGCCCCGGCGGGCGCTCCTCGGACACGCTCAGTACAAAGTGGCGAGCCCCGCGATGTCGTCCGCGGTGATGGCGTCCATCAGGTCGTTGCAGGGGTCGACCGTCGCGAACATCGTCGCCGCGGGGTCGGAGGAGTGATCCAGCCCGAGCACGTGCCCGACCTCGTGCATGATGACGCCCTCGATGTAGTACGAACCGGCGCACCGCATCGGACGGCGCTCGAGCTCGCTGTCGAACCGCACGGTCGCGCGCCGGCTGACGAACACGTCGGCGTCCTGGATGACGCCGGTCCCGCCGGACAGGTAGTACGACCCGATCAGGGTCGCGGCGAGGCACGATCCGGCACACACGCCCAGCGGGTCGTTGAACACGATGGTGGGCTCGGCGTCGTTGAGCGACCACGAGGTGGCCGAGTAGGCGTGCACCAAGCCGGGCGCGGCGCCGTTCCAGCCGACGCCCCCGTTGAGGGCGTTGGTGATCGCGGTGACGCCGAAGTCGGGGTCCGGGGCGCCGATCGACGTCTCGGGGCTCACCGAGTCGTTCATCACGCCGATCGAGACGGGCACGGTGTCCCAGGAGCGGGTGGGCGTCAGCAGGCTGAACGCGTGCGCGGTGCTGACGGAGCAGATCATGGCGGCCGCGGTGGCGGCCGGGAAGAAGCGGCTGAACGTCATGGTGGACCTCACTCGCCGATGGCGGTCAAGAGGGGGAGGAGCGCGCGGACGGGGGTGCCGGCCGGGACCGGAGGGGTGGCGCCCTGGCTGGCGCCACCGGAGTCTTGGAGCGGGCCAGGGATGAGTACGGCGCCGTCCGGGCCCGGGACGACCGCGTAGAAGCCGGCGCCGTACTCGGAGATGCGGGGCGTGCCGTCGGGCCACGCCGTAAGGAACACGACGACGTCGGCGCCGAGCTGCAGCTTGGGGAAGCCGGGCGCGGTCATGACGAGGTCGTCGGTGGCGCCTCCGACCTCGCGCACGACGATCACGTCGCCGTCGTGGTGCGGGCCGAGGACGCCGTGCGCGACGTACAGCGTCGCGTCGGTGGTGACGAGGCCGGTCTGCGGGTCGACCCGCACCTCGAGGTCGAGCACCTGACCACGCACCACGGCGTCGGTCGACGCCATCAGCGTGTCGAGGTCGACCGGCGCGAACGTGCTCGCGTGCGCGAGCGCGCACCCCAGGAACAGGAGCATGGCACCCTCCTTCAGCGCGTCGCTTGCAGGGGTTGGATCCGCTCTGCATCGCGCGCTTTGTACTGGAGGGGACGCGGGCGGCGCGGGCCGCCGGACAGCTCAGCGCACGCAGAACTCGAACTGGTCGTAGAGCGTGATGTCCGGGTACGCGCCGCCGCCCGAGTAGCCCCACACCTTGATGTAGCTGAGCTGCTTGCCCGGGGTGAATTCCGGGATCAGGTCGACGTGGACCCAGCCCGCGAGGTCGCCGCTGAACAGCAGGTCGCTGTCGGTGGTGCCGTCCGAGTAGCCCCACTCGATCGACTGCGCCGGGGAGTCGAGCCCCTCGTGCCAGGTCCAGAACGACGCGGAGACGAAGTCGGCGACCGGCGTCGGCGTGATGAGGTACTGCTGCACGTAGTGGTTGCCGTCGGTGCGCGCGGCCCACGCGCCGTCGTAGGAGTCGCTGGTCACCGTGGTGGCGCCCGTGCTGCTCGTCCACGGCGCGAACACGCCGTCTTCGAAGCCGGCGTTGCGCAGCACGCTCGTGCCGCCGTCCGGGCAGGTCGGCGACGACGTGCGGCACGAGTTCGGACAGGCGTCGGTGTCGTCGAGGTTGCCGTCGTCGCAGGTCTCGCCGAGCAGCGGCTGCACGACGCCGTCGCCGCAGTACTCGATCACGCAGGCGTCAGAGCAGCCGTCTCCGGCCACGACGCCGCCGTCGTCGCACTCCTCGCCGATCTGCAGGGTGCCGTCGCCGCAGCCCTCGATCCGGCACGCGGCCGAGCAGCCGTCGCCGTCGTCGAGGTTGCCGTCGTCGCAGGTCTCGCCGAGGCCGGCCTGCACGACGCCGTCGCTGCAGTACTCGGTCACGCAGAGGTCGGAGCAGCCGTCTTCGGCGACGACGCCGCCGTCGTCGCACTCCTCGCCGAGGCCGGCCTGGAGGACGCCGTCGCCGCACTCCTCGGCGACGCACCCGTCCGAGCAGCCGTCTTCGTTCGTCGCGTTCGCGTCGTCGCACTCCTCACCGAGGCCGCCCTGCGTGACGCCGTCGCCGCAGAACTCCTCGGCGCAGACGTCCGAGCAGCCGTCTCCGGCGATGGTGCCGCCGTCGTCGCAGCCTTCGCCGAGGCCGGGCTGCGTCGTGCCGTCCCCGCAGTACTCCGCGTGGCACACGTCCGAGCACCCGTCGCCGGAGACGGCGTTGCCGTCGTCGCAGTCTTCGCCCAAGCCGTCCTGCACCACGCCGTCGCCGCACCCTTCGCTGACGCACAGCTCCGAGCAGCCGTCACCGGGGCGGGCGTTGCCGTCGTCGCAGGTCTCGCCGAGCACCGCCTGCACCCGACCGTCGCCGCAGTACTCGTCGAGGCAGAACGTGTTGCAGCCGTCGTCGTTGT
>CAIUDO010000079.1 GCA_903897935.1 uncultured Pseudomonadota bacterium | reverse complement strand
GTCGCGGCGGCGCTGGTCGCGCTGGCCGGCGGGCACGCGTCGGCGGCGGGGGCGCCCGACGGGTGGCCCGTCGCCGTCGGGATCGTCGGGGTGGTCGCCCTCGTCGCGCCGCGCGTGGGCTTGGTGCTCGCGGTCGGTGCGGCGGGGTGGGCGCCCGCGCTGCGGGTTCGCCCGGAGCCGTTCGAGGTCGGCGTGCGCGACCTGTCCCGCGACGTGGTGCTCGTCACGATCGATACGCTCCGCGACGACGCCGGCTTGGACCCCGGCGACGGCCCGTGGTGGCGCGCCGTCGGGGTGTCGGCGGCCCCGTGGACGCTGCCCGGCATGGACTCGCTGATGCTCGGGGCGCCGGTGCGCGCGCACGGCGGCGGGTTGTACGTGGACGGCGCGTACACGCGGCCTGACGCCCGCTTCACCCCGGTCGCCGAGCGCCTGCGGGCGGCGGGCTACCAGACGGTGGCGCTGGCGTCCAACCCGCACCTGCGCGCGGAGATGGGGTTCGACCGAGGGTTCGTGTCGTTCGACCACGCGGACGACTGGCTGGAGCCGCACGCGCTGGTCGCGGCGGCCGATCGCGCCCGCCGCGTGATCGTCCCCGGACCGACTCGGCTGTCGGCTGCCCGCGACGCCCGGCTGCTCGACCGCGGCCGCGAGGTGCTCGCGACCGCCGGACCCGCGCCGTTGTTCTTGTGGATCCACCTGATGCTCCCCCACGAGTACACCCGGGCGGCGGTCGCGCCGCCGCCGGGGTGGTCGCCGGGGACCGAGGATCCCGTCGCCAAGCGCGCCGCCTACGCCGGAAACGTCGACGCGGTGGGTCGCCTGATCGCGGGCTTCGCGGGGGCGGTCGCGCCCGACGCCCTGCTCGTGGTGACGTCCGATCACGGCGAGTCGCTCGGCGAAGCCGGCATCTGGGGCCACGGGCGCACCCTGTGCGACGAGCAGCTCCTGGTGCCCGTGCTCGTGCGGGGAAGGGGCCCTGGCGGCGCGGCGTCTCCGGTGCCCCTGACCGCGCTCGCCGACCTGCTCGTGGAGGGCCCGCTGCCCGAAGGAGCCGACGTGGTCGACGTCGGCGGGGTGCGGCGCGACGCCGCCGCGTTCGCGTCCCGGCGCGCGGACGGCACCTACCTGCCGGCGACGCCTCCGGAGCGGTTCGGCGCGCCCCGTGCGCCTGACCCCGAGCTGCGCGAGGCGCTGGAGGCGCTCGGCTATACACAATGACGGTTGGTCGGGCGCCGCGGGGGCCGATAGCCGGCGGGTTCGGGGGGGCCGTGGTCGGGTGGTTGGCGCTGGTGGGCTGTGGGCCCGCCCCAGAGGTCACGCCGTCGGGCGGCGCGCTGGTGTTCTTACGCGGCGCCGTGCTCGCGCCCGCGGGGGCCGACGGCGGGCACGCGACGCCCGCGGGCGTCGTCGTGTCGCGGGCGTGGTCCGCCGGCGAGGCGGTCACGGTCGGGGGCGCCTTGGGGGTGGCTCCGGCGCAACCCGAGTGTGTTCCATTGTTTTCGGTGCCACTCGGGGATGTGTCGCGCCTCGTCTCGATGGGCGGCGCCGACCCGGACACCGTGCTCGCGTTCTCCCCCGACGGATCCGCGCTCGCGATCGGCACCTACCTGGGCGAGGTCGTCGTGGTCGACGGGTGGACCGGCGCGGTGCGCGCTCGGCGTGCGCTCTCGGAGGCGATGGTCAAGACGCTGGCGTGGTCGTCGGACGGTCGGTGGCTGTTCGCTGGCGAGCAGTCGCCCGACGCCTCGGTGCTGCGCCTCGATCCGGCAACCCTCGACGGCGCGTCGCTGGTCCGGATGGCCGATCACGTCGGCGCGGGCACCCCGCCCGCCGGCGACGATCTGTACGGCGTCTACACGCTGCCCGCGGTGACCGGCCTCGAGCCGTTGCCCGACGGCGACGTGATCGTGGTGGCGGCGCACGCGTGGACCGACGGCGCCGGGGTGCGCCGCAACGCGTCGAAGGTCGTCCGGGTGCGACCGGACGGCGCGGTGGCGGCGCAGTTCCCGGCGTCGGGAGCCGCGTCGGCGTCGTTCTTGCGGCCGGTGGTCGACCCGGGGGGCGCCGCGATCGCGTTCGGGGTCTGGCGCAGCGCCGAGGGGTCCCCCACCGCCGACGAAGCCGCCATTGCGCTGGTGCTCCGCCCGGATCTCACGCTGTGGCGGCGCCTCGAGATCGAGCCGTTGTCCCCCCACTTCCAGCGTGCGTCCGTGTGGGAGGCGCTCGCGGTGCGGGCCGCGGAGGGGCGCGTCTTCGCCGGGCTCGCCGACGGGCGCGCCGCGTGGTTGTCCCTCGAGACAGGTGGCGTGACGTCGGTGATGGGCCCGGCGACGCCGATCCAGCTCGGCGAGGTCGCGATCCACGCGACGATCGGCGCGGGCGTGGTGGTCGGCGGCGCGGGCGTGGTCGTCACCAGCCGCACGCAGATCCCGTGGGGCAGCGCCGCGCCCGAGGTCCGCCCGCCGTCGTTGCACCCCAACGAGAACGCTGTGATCGGCTACGATCACGCTGGTGTCGAGCAGTTCCGCATGACGGGCCCGTGGGAGCTCGCGGGGGCGACGGCGCTGCCGGACGGGTCGGCGCTGGTGGTCTCCGCTGGGGCGCGCGCCAGCGATCAGCGCACCGACGCGTTCGGCGCCGTGATCGTGCCGCTCGATCCCCCGTATGACTTCGTCGACCGCACGGTGGTGTGTCGCACCGAGGGCCCCGCGTACTTCCGGCACGCGGTCACCGCGGACGGGAGGGTGGCGGTCACCGAGCTGCCGTACAAGGGGGCCGACGGGTCGATCCACGCTTCGTATCGGGCCACGGTGGTGCGGTGATCGTGTGGGCGCTCGCGTGCGCCCCCCCCGCGCCCCCGGTCGTGCGCTCGGATCCGCTCGGGGTCGAGGTGGCCGGGGAGGGGGTCACCCGGGTGTCGGTGGTCGATCCCGCCGGGGTCACCCGGGCGACCGGCCGCGCCGCCGCCCCGGTCGACGCGCTGCGGGTGCCGGTGTTGTTGGACGTCCCTGGGGTCTGGCGCGTCGACGTGAGCACGCGCGGCGGACCACAGGCGCTGTCCGTGGTGGTCCCCGATCCGCCGCCGGCGCTGGTGGTGGTGGTGGAGGCGCCCGCGGGGCAGCCGGCCGCGCCCCTCGAAGACGGCGACGACGTCGTGGTGGGCTGGGGAGGCGGGCCCGAGGCGCCGGTCCGGGTGCTGGCGACGGCCGCCCGCGCCGGGGAGCTGGTGCTGCAGGTCGGTGACGACGTGGTCACGCGTCGGGTGGGTCCGGGCGAGCGGGTGGTGCTCGCCGGAGACGTCGGTGCTGGCGGCGTGATCGAGGTGTCACTCGCTGATCAGCGGATCCGGGGCTCGGTCGAGGTCGTCGCGCCGAGCGACGAGGTGGGGGTGGGCGCGGTGCACGTGCCCGCCGACCCGCTCGGGCACCCCGACCTGTCGCGGCCGGCCGACCGGATCACGCTGCCCGATCCGCTGTGGGCGCGCTGGGTGGGGGGCCTCGGGTTCGGCGCGCGTGGGCGCGACACCTACGCCCCGTGGGGTCACGTCGCGGTCCGGCTCGACAACCCCGGCGCGCGGGACGCCCACGCCGCGGTGCGGCTGCGGGTCGTCGATGGGGCCGGCGCGCCAGCAGCGCCGTTCCTCCCTCGTATGCGGGAGGGGTCGCCCGCCGGTGGCGTGGTGTCGGCCCTCGCGCGGGTGCCGGCGGGCGGGTCGGCGACGGTGGTGCTGCCGCTGTTCGTCGACGACGCCGCGCTGCCGTCCGGGGTGAGCGTGTTCACCCGCGTGATCGAGGTCGTGCCGGTCGGGTCGGTGTCCCCGACGGTGGTGGATCGAAGCCCGTTGCCGGTCCGACGGGGCAGCACGACGTTGACGGTGGCGTTCGGTGCGGCGGTCGTGAGCGGGCTGGTCGGCCTTGCCTTCATCGCGGCGCGGCTGCGCGCCTGGCTGCGCCGCCCGACGGTGGAGCTGATGACGATCGCGCTGCTGTCGGGGGTGTCGGGGGTGGTGACGACGGCCGCGCAGGTGGTGCTCGCCCCGTTCGCGGCGGTTCTCGGGCCGTTCTCGTCTCTGGTCACCGGGTTGGTCGACGATACCCTGCGGTACGCGCTGTTGGCCGCGCTGATCGCGCTCGTGCCGAAGCCAGGGACCGCCGCGCTGGCGTTGCTCGTCTCGTTCGTCGCGAGCGGGCTGCTGTTCGGGAGCGTGGCGCCGACCGACCTGCTGGCGGTGGGGGGTAGGGTGTTGGTGACCGAGGCCCTGCTGTGGGCGTCAGGAGCCACCCGGGGGCCCTGGCTGACGCCTCCGCCGCGAGCTGCGAAGCCGGTCACGGGTGCCAGCGGATTCGCGGCGGACCGGGCCCCACTTCCGTTGTCCGCCCTCCCGGCGGTCGCTTCGGAT
>CAIUDO010000078.1 GCA_903897935.1 uncultured Pseudomonadota bacterium | reverse complement strand
CGCGGTGAGCTGTTCGATCCGCGCGATCAGTCCTTCTACGCTGCTTTCGAGCTTGGGATCTTCCTCGACCGCGATCGCCGCGACGAGCACGTCGAGCGGCAGGGGCTCCGATTGGGCGCGACGCACGAACTCGGACACGTCCGCCTCCAGGGGAACCGACCCTAACCCTTGAACAAGCGGTCAGCAGTCAGCGGTCAGCGGTCAGCGGTCAGCCCGGTCAAAGCCATGCATCGCTCAGCGGCAGTCTACCGGGTTGTTCGCGTTCAGGTGAAGGTCGGTTTGTCACCATCGCGCCATTATCAAGCTGGAAGCTGATGGCTGATGGCTGATGGCTGATGGCTCGGCCCTGCGCTTGTTTGGGCCTTACCACCGCGGCACGGTGGCGGTCCACCGGGTACGACGTCGCCGCTGGAGGCCGCGTGCTCCCCGTCGTCGCGACGTTTCCCGACCTGAACCCCACGTGAGCGCCCGGAAGCGGTTCAACGCGTGGCTGCTCGGGGTGCTCGACGGGTGGTTCCACCGCATGGTCGGGGAGCGTAAGGCCGCGCTCCTCGGCGGCTTACGCGGCACCGTCGTCGAGCTGGGCCCGGGCGCGGGGGCCAACCTGCGCTACTATGGGCCTGGTGTGCGGCTGATCGCCGTCGAGCCGAGCGCGGCGATGCATGATCGCTTACGCGCAGAAGCCGCCCGCCGGGGTGTGTCGATCGAGGTCGTGCGGGCGTTCGGCGAGGCGGTCGACCTGCCCGACGGGCGCGCCGACGCGGTCGTGGGCACGCTCGTGTTGTGCTCGGTGCGCGACCCGGCCGCGGTGCTGGCGACGGTCCGCCGGCTGCTCCGTCCCGGCGGCCGCTTCGTATTCCTTGAGCACGTCGCCGCCCCGTCCGGCACGCCGATCCGGTGGCTGCAGGCCGCCCTGCACGGCCCGTGGCGCGCCGTCTTTGATGGGTGTCACCCGGATCGTGAGACGTGGACGGTCATCGAGCGAGCCGGGTTCGTCGACCTGCACCTCGAGCGGTACGACGCGCCGACGCTCGCGTGGCCGATCCGCCCCCAGATCGCGGGCTACGCGACGGCCCCGACCCGCGACAACCCGTGACGTGCAGGTTTTCTAGCAGATGCTATTTTTCCAGCACAACACTGGAGCGCCGATGCTACGACTGCTGCTGCCCCTGATGACCCTCGCGTGCTTTCCCCGCGGTGAAGCGGCCAACCTCGTCGCCGCGCCCGTCGAGGTGGCGGAGGAGGGCCCGACCCGGTTCGCCGACCAGCGGCCCGTCGACCGGGTCGCCGACCCGCGCCGTGCGGACGCCGACGGGCACCAGACGGTCACCGTGGGCGCGCTCTACGTCGACCAACACGTCGTGGTGCCCGCGCCCGCCGTGACGTCGGCCGTCTTGGCGGAGATCGAGCACAACGCGGGCCACCTGCAGCGCTGCTACGACGCGCGCGCGGCCGACGTCCCTGGGCTGAACGGCACCATCTCGATCCACGCCCACATTACGCCCGAGGGTAGGGTGGACGGGCAGTGCATCGGCGAGGACACCGTCGGCGACGAAGTGCTGGTGGCGTGTGTGAACGAGGTGATCGCGATGGGGCGGTACGCGCACGGCCAATCGGACACGGTCGATGTCACCGTCCCGTTCGTGTTCACCCCGCGCGCGTCCCGCGGCTGAGCAGGGGTCCACGAGGATAGGGGCCTCCTCGACGAGGCGTGTGTGTTCCGACGACTGCTCCGATCCCAAGCGGGCCCGTGGTCGCCGGGCGTGCCGAGCGCGTGGACGCTCGATGGCGCGTTCCACCCGGACTTCCTCGCCGCTTCCGGCGACCCGGACCGCCTCGTCGCGCTCGCGCGCCCGGTGCACCCGGGCTTGTGGGCGCTCCCGGTGCTCGACGCTTCGTGGTGCGCGGCGCTGCGATCCGAGGTCGCGGCGTACCGGTCGTGGGCCGCGCGCGCTGGGGTCGACGTGCGGGCGCCGAACACGATGAACCGCTACGGCCTGGTGCTCGACGGCGCCGCCCCCGACGACGACGCTCCGGCGCGCCTCATCGACCTCACGCCGCTCCGCCGCGCGCTGACCCCGCTCACGGCGCGGCTGTTCCCCGAGGTCGGGGGCGGCGCGCTCGACCAGCACCACGGCTTCGTCGTCGCGTACCGGATGGACGGCGACCGACAGCTCGCGTTCCACGCCGACGACGCCGAGGTGACGATGAACCTGTGCCTCGGCGGCGGCTTCGTCGGCGGGGATCTGTGGTTCCACGGGCGCCGCTGCGCCGTCCACCTCGACGATCCCGCGCGGGCCGGCGAGCCGTTCACGTGGGCGCACGAGCCGGGCGTCGCGCTGCTGCACGCCGGCGCCAACCGGCACGGCGCGCGCCCGCTGCGGGCCGGCGCTCGCGACGCGCTGATCCTGTGGATGCGCGCGGGCGGCCTGCGCGACCGTGGCGATCCCGCGCTGGGCTTCTCTGGGGCGTGCCCGCCGTGGTGCGGGGCGTCGACCCGTTGATCGCTACGCGACGGGCAGCGCGCGCCCCTTGCGGCCGCCTCGTGGCGGCGGCGCGGGCTCGGTCGCGAGCAGGCGCGTGGCGAGGTCGATGCTGCGATCGACCAGCTCGCGGGAGCCCGCCGCGAGGGCCTCGCTGGCCTGGACCACGGCGTTTGCGTAACGACAATTAAAACTCCCCAGCGACGACAACTACTTCTCCCCACCTGATCGAGCGTCGGAGCACATAGAGCCTGTGAGGGCGAATGTGTGTG
>CAIUDO010000077.1 GCA_903897935.1 uncultured Pseudomonadota bacterium | reverse complement strand
GGAGGTAGGCCTCGGTGAGCAGCGGGGGGTCGTCGAGGGTCGGGCCGCCGCGATCGGTGAGAACCCCGTTCCAACCGGCGATGATCGTGAGGTTCGGGCCGACGACCCACTGCGTCCACGCGTCGGAGGGATCGGTGATGCTGCCGACCTCGGCGCCGTAGGCGAGCACGTCGGCGTCGGGCCAGGGCAGGGGCTCCCACGACGCGCAGTCACCGACGAACACCTGCTGCCCGGTAGCGACGACCCACGAGGCGCCGTCGGAGGTGACACCCACGTTGCCGATTTGATCCGCGTATTCACCCGCCGCTGTCGGCTCGATGGGCGCGCACGCCGACCACCGCCCGTCGACGCGTTCGAACAAGCCTCCATCCGTAGCCGCGAGCGCGCCGCGCGATCCGATGGCGACCGACCGGAACGGGCCTGGGCCCGGCACCTCCATCGGATCCGCGCCGTCGACCCACGACGCGAGGGCGCCGCTGGCGTCGACGAGCCACGACACCCCGACCCCGCGCGCGACGTCGGACACGGTGCGATCCCAGACCACCGCGCGCTCGGCGACCCCGTCACGGTACGGCTGCACGACGCCGCCGTCGATGAGGACGACGACGCCATCGGCCCCGACGCGCCCGCGTTGGGGGCCGAGCCCGGTCTCGATCGCGCGCCAGCTCGCGCCGTCGGCGGCCGACGACCAGATCGTGCCGTCGTTCGCCACGAACGTGATGACGCCCCCGAACGCGCCGCCCCCGACCATCAGGTCCCGCTTGGCGGGGCTCGCGACGGGATCCCAGAACCGCCCACCGTCGTCGGAGCGCATCACCTGGCTCGTCTGGTTCGACTCCAGCACCAACCACGCGGGGTAGCCGGGCTCGGCGGCCAGCGCGGTCACGGGCGTGTGGGGCCGGTGGGCAGAGGCGACGCTGAACGCGAGGTGGAGCAGCAACCGTGGCCTCCGGTTCGCGTCGCGCCAAGAATGCTCATATCGTGCAGCGTTCGGAGGGGCGATGACGGTGACGCCGCGCACGGAGCAGGTGGCCGACCAGGCTGGGATCATGCTCGTTACACGTTTATGGATGAACCCCACCCCAACGGACCGCGTCCTGGTGATCCAGCATGGGCTCGGTGAGCACGCCGGGCGCTACGACGACGTCGCAGCGGACCTGCTCGCGATGGGCGTTCACGTGGTCGCGTTCGATGTGCCCGGGCACGGTGCGAGCCCGGGCGCTCGCGGTGACCTCGGCACCCTCGCGCAACAAGCCGAGCGCCTGGCCGCGGTCCTGCCCCAGCTCGTGGCCCGGGTCGGGGCGTCGCGGGTCGTGCTGTGGGGCCACTCGATGGGGGCTGCGATCGCGCTCACCGCGCTCGTGACCCCCGGCGCGTTGCCGCCCAACATCGTTGGGGTGGTGCTCACGGCGCCCCCGGTGGCGGTCGAGCGGACCCTCGCGCTGCGCGTGAAGATCGCGGTCGGTCGGCTGCTTGTGCGCGTCGCGCCGAAGGTGGCGCTGGCGTCTGGCCTCGATCCGAACGGCATCTCCAGCGTGCCGTCCGAGGTCGCCCGTTACCGCGCGGACCCGCTCGTGCACGACCGGGTGACGGTCGAGGCGGGCGGCAGCCTGATCGACGACGCGGTGCTGCTCCCGGGCCGGGCGAGCGCGGTCGTGCCGCCGGTGCTGCTGATGCACGGGCTGCAGGATCCGATCTGCGCGCCGGAGGGCACGCGCCAGCTCGCGGCCGCCCGGCCCGACTTCGAGGTGCGGTTCTTCGAGGGGCGGCACGAGCTGCACCACGAGGCGCCGGCGGTCCGCGCGTCGATGCTCGGGGCGATCGAGGGGTTCATCCAGCGGGTGGCGCCTCCCCGTCCGTGAGGACCGCGTCGACGCGCACGTCGTGGGCCTCGGTGGGCACGCTCGGGACGAGCTGAAACGCGTACCCCACCCCGATGGCCCGCGCGTGCCGGCCCTCCGCGAGCAGGCGGTCGTAGTAGCCGGCGCCGTACCCCAGGCGATCCCCCGCCGGGCTGAAGGCGAGCCCGGGCACGATTACGAGGTCGATCGGGCCTTCCCACGGGTCCCCGTGGGCCGTGGGGATGCCCTTGACCCCGTCGACCAGCGCGCTCGGGCGGATCAGCGGGACCATCACCATGCGCCCGCCCGGTTCGATCCGGGGGACGAGCACGCGGCGGTTGGGGGCCCACGCCTCGATCAGCGGCCTGGTGTCGACCTCGTTACGCACCGAGACGTACACGGCGACGGTCGCGCCGGGCCGGGCTCCCAGCGCGCGCTCGATCTCGGCCCGGACGGCCGCGCTGCGTCGGGTGACCTCGGACGGCGCCAGCGCCTTCCGAAGCGCCAGCATCGTCGCGCGGAGCTCGGCCTTGGCCTGCATCTCTGCCTACTTGGCGGCGCCCTGCACGTCGATCATGAAGGTGAGGAGCTCGTCGTTCTTGAGCGCGCCCGCGATCGCGGAGAACGGCGTGAAGCCGAAGTCGCTGTGCTTCGCGGTGAACGTGCCCTTGGCGCTGAACGCGCTGCCGTCCGCCGTGACGGTCATCTTGGCGCTCACCGCCTTCGACACGCCGCGGATGGTCAAGGTGCCGTTCACCGTCGCCGAGCCACCCGTGCCGCTGCAGCCCGTGGAGGTGAACGTGATCGAGGAGAACGCGGCGGCGTCGAGCTGGGCCTTGCTCGCGAGGTTCTCCTTGATCTTCTCCTTGTCGCCATCGTCCGTCTCGCCTTCGAGGCCGGCGCGCGCGCGCGCGCCCGACGGGTCGACCGCCAAGGCGGTCACCGGGAACGAGATGTCGACCTTGCACTGCGCGACGTCGTCCATGTTCCACGTGACCGACCCCGTGAAGGTGGTGGGCGTGACGACGTGATCGTGGCCCAGCCGCGCCATGAGGCTGCTGCGATCGAACTTGACGAGGACAGCCAGCGCGTTGGACTTCGGGGTCAAGCCGTAGGTGACGGTCGGCGCGGCCGCTGGCGCCTCCGCAGGCGCCGCCGGGTCTTGCGCGTGCGCCGAGGGCGCGAGGAGCGTCGGGCCGAGGGTCATCATCAGGGGGAGCATGGACGCGAACATGGGGACCTCCGAGGCCGACGTTAGCTGCGGCGATCGATCGACGCCGGACGGGTGGCGTCTAATGCCGGATTGGGTCTGGTGCCTTCACGAGATGTCGCGCGCGCCGCGTCTCGCCGGGTCGTGTGACGCTGTAATGACGTGTGTACGCCCAACCGTTCGGTCGGTCGCGCCAGCGATGCTACCATGCGGCCTCACCATTCACCGCTCGAGGGCCCGTCTCGGTGGACACAGGGTCCCATTCTGATTCGACGAGCGCTGGTCGGCTCGCGTTCTTCGTCGCGTTGGCGATCGAGCTGAAGGGCGACGCGAGCGCCGCCTCGGTCGCCGCCTTGGTCGCGCTCGGGCGCGGGCTCGCGGGTCGGTTGTCGCCCGACTCCACGCAGCTCTCGACCACGAGTAAGGGGTTTCGGATCGCGACCGCGGACGCCCCCGATGGCCTGATCGACGCGTCGTTCGCGGTCATGGCGGCGGCCGCCCGGGATCGCGTCGGGGTCGTGCACGGGGCGGTGGCTGCGGGCTTGTCGGAGGTCGTCGACGATGGCCGGATCGGCGCCGCGCTCGCGGGCGAGCTGCGGCTGTGCCTCGACCAGGGCGCGGGGGGCGATCTCGTCGCGACGGGCACGATCCGGGACCTGATGCGTCGCCACAAGGGCTTCGGCGACCGGTTCAAGCTGGTGGGGACGCGCGTGGTCGACGGGCAGCCGGTCGATCTGCTGCTCATCGCGCCCCCGAAGCGGATCGGCGCGGCGGCTCCGAGCGTCGACGCGCCGCTCGAGGTCGCGGCGTTGATCGGCCTGATGGGGGATCGATCCGGGATCGCGGTGCCGCTGGACTTGGTCTCGACGGTCGGGCGGGCCGCGGACGCCACGGTGCCGTTCGCCGACGCGTCGGTGTCGCGGGCGCACGCCGTGCTCGAGCGGCGCGGGGACGACTGGTTCCTGACCGACAAGGGTTCGGCCAACGGCACCTACGTCAACGGTGACCTCATCCAGCGCGGGCAGGCGGTCCAGCTCGCCGACGACGACGTGATCGGCTTCGGATCGGTCGTCACGACGTTCGTTCGCTGCGCGCCCGACCGGCTGCAGGCGGTCCGCGAAGATCGGGTGCGGCGGGCGACGCTCGAAGACCCACGTACGGGGCTGGCCACCTGGGCGCGCCTCGTCAGCGTGATGCGTGCCGAGCGCGCGCGCGCGTTGGCGTGTCGGCGGCCGTTGTTGGCGTTCGTGCTCGCCAGCCCCCGAGTCTCGTGGCGGTCCCAGGCGTGGAGCGACACCCTCGAGATCGGGCGCTCCTGGCGGGCCCTGCTGCGGCCGCTCGCTGAGCGCCTCACGATCTGGGAGACGGTAGGCGCGGTCCCGTCGATGCACGCGGTCATCGGCATCCTGCCCGAGCGGACGTCGGCCGGCGACGTCAAACAAGCCCTCGTGCACGTGATCTCGGAGGCGCAGTCCGCGGCGTCGGGCACGCTGGGCCCGGTCCGGGTGCACGTCGAGGACACGGGCGCCTGGCCCGCCGACGTCACGGCGGAAGAGGCGCTGCGGAAGTTGCTCCGGTCGGCGCGGTAGCGGCTGCGTTATGTCCGCGCCCGGTCCGCGTTGGACCAGCCGGAGGCGCGATGCCAACGAGGGTGCGGCGAGCGGCGGTGCTGCTCGGTGCCGTGGGCGCGGGGTGCGCGAAGCAAGCCTACCCAGAGGCCGCGTATCCGAGCGAGTCCTACGACTACGCTGGCGAGAGCGAGGTGATGGAGATGTCCCGGGGCGGTGGGTACCGCAAGGAGAGCTACGCCCCGTCGGCGCCGCCCCCGCCTCCGCCGCCCGGAGTGGCCCAGTCGGTCGGCGCCGTGAACGGGGCGGTCGCGAGCGACATGTCCGGCTCTGAGGCGCCGTCACCGCCAGACGCCCCCCAGACGGCGGCGCGGATGGTGCACTACGACGCGTGGGTCGAGATGTCGGCGCCGCGTCCGCGTGAGGTCGTCGACCTCGCGGTGGACCTCGTCGTCGGGTTCGGCGGCTACAGCGAGGTCGCGAGCGACGATCGGGCGGTGCTGCGGGTGCCCGTCGACAAGTTCGAGGAGGCGTGGAAGGGCGTGCAAGCCCTCGGCGACGTCTCCGATCGGTCGGTCGCCGCGCGCGACGTCACCGACGCGTTCACCGACGTCGACCTGCGGCTGCGCACGTCGCGGGCGGCGCGGGACCGGCTGGTGGTGCTGCTCGCGCTCGCGAAGGACGAGCAGCAGCAGATCGCGCTCCTGCGCCAGATTCAGCGCCTCACCGAGGAGATCGACGTCCTGGACAGCCAGATGCGCACGTTGGCGTCGTTGGCGTCGTTCTCGCGCATCGCGCTGCACGTCTCCGGCGTCCAGTCGTGGGACAACACGCCGGCGCTCACCTTGGACGGCTTCGGTTGGCTGACCGATCTGGATCCGTTCGGGGGCGGGTTGTTCGAGGACGCGCCCCGGCTGCAGCTCACCGTCCCGTCAGGCTTCGTGCGGCCGTCGCTCAAGGGCCCGTTCATCGCGACGTCGGCAGACGGGTCGGTGGTGCGCTCCGGACGGCTGCCGAACGAGCCGCGCGGCTCCACCACGTTCTGGGTGGACGCGCTGGATGAGGCGGTCGCGGGCCAGTTCGCGGGGGCCGAGCGCGTCGAGGTCGGAGGTCGGTCAGGCCTGCGGCTCGTCGGCCACGGCGACGAGCCGTACGTGTGGTGGGTGCTGATGTCGGCGGGAGACCGGTTGGTTGACGTGGTCGAGGTCGTGTTCCCGACGGAAGCCCAAGAGGCGAGGTACGGCGACGGCGTGCGGGAGGCGCTCGCGCAAGGCGGCGCGGTGGCGGTGGCGCCATGATCCCGCTGCTGTTGTGGATGGGGGTCGCCTTCGCCGGTAGCCCCGACGCCGCCGCGCCGGACGCGACCGCGGTGACCGCGAGCATGGTCGTCAAGGTAGACGATCGCGACGCCGCGGCGGCCGAGCTGGTGGCGTTCGCCCAGGCGCGCGGCGGGTGGTTCGCCGAGATGACGCCCAACCGCGTGTCGCTGCGGCTGCCAGGGGGCAGCGTCGACGACGTCGTCGCGCTGGTCGACGGGCAAGGCGTGGTGGTGTCGCGGTCGGTCGCGTCGGCGGACCTGCGGGCCGAGATCGCGGACCTCGCCGCGCGGAAGGAGGCCCGGGAGTCCATCCTCGACCGGTACTTCCAGCTGCTCACGACCGCCGGCCCCGACGCCGTCGTGTCGGTCGAGCAGGAGATCATCCGGATCGTGCGCGACATCGAGTCGTTGTCGGGTCGGCTCCGCGTTCTCGAGGCTCAGGTCGCGATGGCGCGTGTCGAGGTCTCGTTCGAATTCCGGGACCGCACGGCGCCGGCCCGCGGCGGGTTCACGCTGTTCCCGTGGGTCGGCACGCTCGACATGGTCGGCGTGCTGGACGCGTTCACGTGGAGCGCCCGCCCCGCGGGGCCGACGCGCCGTGTCTCTGCGCCGGCGCCCGAGGGCTTCTCGGCGTACAAGAAACAGAACTTCGGCACGATGCGCGCAGCGAGCCCGGACGGCGTGATGTACCGCGTGCGCGCGGTGCCCCACAAGCCCGAAGCGACCGTCGCGTTCTGGCAAGAGGCGGTCAGAGAGCGCATGCAGGGCGCTGGGTACGAGCTGCTGGAGCAGGGGCTGTTCGACAGCGCGGCGGGGCCGGGGTTCGTGATGCGGTTCGCCGCGCCGTACGGCCCGCTGGACTTCAGCTACGACATCGCGGTGGTGCCGGTCTCCGGCCGGATCTACATCGCCGAGGCGGTGGGTGAGGTGGGCGCGGTCGCGGCTCGCTCCGCAGCGATCCGCGCCGCGATGGAGGGTGTCGGCCGATGACACGCGCATGAAATGCGCGTGAGATT
The DNA here is from genome assembly GCA_903897935.1 of uncultured Pseudomonadota bacterium. Lineage (GTDB taxonomy): Bacteria > Myxococcota_A > UBA796 > UBA796 > CAIUDO01. The sequence continues at coordinate 530 of CAIUDO010000077.1, read as the reverse complement.
CTTGATGACCCTCATGAAACGCGCGGCTAAGGTCGGTCCGGGAGAGATCGATGCGCGTTCGCGAAAGCCAATATTCGGCCTCGGACCTGGAAGCTATGACCGACACCACCGATCACGGGTGGGTGGCGGCCCCACCCACGATGGATCGGCCGGAGCCGGCGCGCGCGCTCAACGAGCGCGTCGGGCGTGACATGCTCGGTGAGCGCTTGCGGGCCGCGGCGCGCAGCAACGTAGCGGACCAGCACGAAGAGCTCGCGTCTACGCCGGTGCTCGCGCGGGTGCCGCGCGCCGTGCTCGTGGCGGCGGGCGCGGGGATCGGCCTCGTCACGGTCGTGGGCGGTGCGATCGGGGCTTGGCTGCTCGGGTTCTGGGTCCCGTAGCCGCTGCGCGCGCACGGTGCGCGTGGGGTCAGGCTAGCAGCCTGAAGGGCATTGCTCCCGTCGCCCGCTGGCGGGTCCCGCGCGAGGACGACGTCGCTCCTCGGTCACGTGCTCCAGCACGCTCCCTCCTCGCGAACGGCCCGGTCAACT
>CAIUDO010000076.1 GCA_903897935.1 uncultured Pseudomonadota bacterium | reverse complement strand
GGCGCTTCGTGAAGATGGCCCAGCCCGTTCGATCGAACCACAGCGCCTTCAGGAGCTGCCGACGCCTGTTCACGAACAGGTAGAGGTGCCCATCGAGGGGGTCCGCGCGCAACCTTCGGACGTGTCCCGCCAGCGCGTCGAACGAACCGCGCATGTCAACGGGGTCGAGCACGACGAAGATGCGCGTGGTGGGTGCGAGGCTCAGCACGCGGCCACCGCGGCGAGTACGCGGATGAGGGTGCGGTCGTCGAAGTCCGCGCCGACCTCGACCAAGAACGGGCCGCACCGCACCCGGACGGACGGCGCGTGTACGGGTGGGGCGCTCGGGACGAGCTCGACAAGGCGAAGTGGCGTCGCCCGCCGCCCCAGGTTCATGTGCCATGCGTGCAGTGAGCGGCCGTCGATACCGTGCTCGCGCGCCCAGTCGGCGCGGGGCACTCCGCTGCTCTCTGCTGCTTCGAGGCACGCGCGCGCCTCATGGGCGTCGCGAATCTTGCGTCCTGCCATCCGGTCCTCCGCGCGGGAAGATCACGCGAGCGGACGGTTTTCGCCTCCGTGCTCCGCTGATGGGTCACTCGACGACGTCGTGTGGTCCGTCGGTGGGGCGCTCGCGGTGACGAGCTACGAGCACGTCATCGGCGGCGACGGTCGCGCGCGCTGGATCGAGGGGTTCCGCGACGGCGCTCGCGCGTGGGCCCGCCCGCTGGGGGACCGGCGCGTGACGCGCTCCCACGAGGTCGCGGACGCGTCCGGCCTGGCGTGGTCGCCCTCCGGCGACGCGCTCGCGGCGTTGCTCGACGGGCCCGAGGTGTGGGTCGTCGACGGGCGCTCCGGGGAGACCGTCACCCGGTTCGTCGCCCCAGCCGCCCCCCAACCCGTCGGCGCGCCGGAGTGGTACCGCCGCGACGGGCCACGCGACGGCGCGATCCTGTGGGCGGGGTCGGAGCACATCGTCCGGATCGCGCCCCACTTCGTGACCGCCTACACGCGGCGGGGCGCCCGGGTCGGCGGGGTGGTGGCGCCCTGACGTCGACGCGCGGTAGGTGGGCGGCGCGAGGCCCCCATCGCGACCGCCTTCTTCGACCTCGATCGCACGCTGATCGACTGCAACTCCGCCACCTTGTGGGTGCGCGCGGAGGTGCGGGCCGGTCGGCTCGGCATCGCCGACGCCGCGTGGGCCGGGTGGTGGATCATGCGCTACCAGCTCGGCGCTGCCGAGCTCGAGCCGGTGTACGAGGCGGCGGTCCGCATGCTGAAGGACCAGCCGGAAGGCGTGTTGGCGGCGCGCACCCACGCGTGGTTCGACGTCGAGGTCGCGCGGCGGCTGCGGCCCGGGGCGCGCGTCGCGCTGGACGCGCACCGGGCGGCGGGGGATCGCCTGGTCGTGTGCACGTCGAGCTCGACGTACGCCGCCGACGCGGCGTGTCGGCACTTCGGGCTCACCGACCGCGTCGCGACGCGTCTGCAGGTGGTCGACGGGCGCTTCACGGGCACGGTCGCCGAGCTCGCCCTCGGTCCGCGCAAGCTGGACGCGACGCGGGCGTGGTGCGCGCGGGAGGGCGTCGACCTGGCGGACGCGACGTTCTACACGGACAGCGTGTCGGATCTCGCGTTGCTGGAGGCGGTCGCGCGTCCGGTCGTGGTCCACCCGGACCGCCCGCTGGCCGCGATCGCGCGCGCGCGCGGGTGGCCGATCGCGGACTGGGGCGACGCCGGGTGAGGGGCGGCGGCTACCTCGGCGCGGAGCTCGTCGGGGCCTCCGGCGGCGCTGCTGGGAGCCCGGCGAGATCGTCGTCGGCGCCGCAGTCGAGCCGCCCCCGCGTGGCGATTTCTACCGCTCGGGCGAGCAGCGACATCTTGTGCCGCACGACGTCGCGGAGCGCTGGTCCATCGACCAAGCCCCTGGGTGGGTCAGCGCGCGACCAATAGAACGCCACGTGGCCGCCGGCGAAGCGCCGCGCGGTGGGCCACCAGCCGGGTCGAACCATCTTGTCTTTCACCTCCTCGAACCCCCCCGTGACCAAGGCGTCTGCCGCCTCGACGTCACCGCTCGCGTACGTCGCCACAGCGTCCGCCAGGGCGGCGCATGCATCGACCGCCCAGGGTTTGCTCTGTGTTGGGTCGCCGACGCCACGCCAGGCAGCGTGCGCCGTTCCGTTCGGGCATGTGTAGTTGATGATCGTCGGGCCGAATAGGTGCGTCTGAACGGTCTTGCTGCAGCGCGACGCGCCGAAGGCATTGACGGTCGGGGCGTTTCGCGAGGCGCTCGACGGGTCACCGTTGCGGTGGGCGGTCCGCTCGAGGCTCGGCTCGCGGCGGAGGCGTGCACCAGGGCCGTCGTGCTCGGCGACGCGCACGGCGTCGTCGCCAAGGTCGCCAACCGTGGCCCCGTCAGCGCTGGCCGCGATGACGCGAGACTGCATCAAGACCCCGATTGCCAGGCCCCCGATCACGTTCGCTCTCCGACACGCCCCGGGCGTACCCGGTCCTCGAACGTCGCGCGCGTGACCAGGTACCGGACGACCTCCATCCCGCCGCGTGGGTGGATCAGCCGCCCGATGAGCGACATCCCGCACTTCTCCATCACCCGGATCGAGGGCAGGTTCTCCGGCAGCGCGCACGCGTCGACCGCGGGCATCCCGAGCGCGTCGAACGCGTGGAGGCATAGCGCGAGGCTGCCTTCCGTCGCGAGCCCTACCCCCCACCAGCGCCGCTGCAGCCGATACCCAAGCTCGTGGATCGTGGGATCGGCCACCGACGGACGCAGGTGGAACCAGCCGATGAACCCGCCCGCGACCTCCGCGGCGAAGAACCCGAACGGCTGATCGGCGTACTGCCGCATGCGCGGCAGCAGCTCGCGCGCGACGACGTCGCGGGACGGGGCGGCGCCGATGTAGCGCATCACCTCGGGGTCGCTGTCGAGCGCGACGAGGGCGTCGAGGTCGGAGACCTCGATCGGGCGCAGGTGGAGGCGGTCGGTGGTGAACGTGGTCATACGGTGTCCCAATGCGGCGCGGTGCGATCCGTCGCCTGGCCGGTCCCTACGGGGGGACGTAGCGGATGGTGTCGCGCGCCTCGCGCCACAACGTGTCGCCGTCCGGCATGGTGCCTACGCCCGCCGGGATCGCGACGTCCAGGAACACAACGCCGGAAGGTAGGTCGATTGCGGCGATCCAATGCGTGGACGGCGTCGGGCTCGCCTCGGTGACACGCGCCTCCGTCCCGGTGTGGCCGTCGTAGGCGTACGGGCGCACCCAGTCGACGGCGACCGTTGCCCCTGGGAGCGCCTCCGACACGCTCCGGGTGGCCGCCGCGCCGCCGGGCTGGGCGGCGGCGACCGCGATCGCGCGGCCGTCTTCTGGGTGGCGGTACACCGCGCGGTCGGTCCTGGGGTCTCGCTCGAAGCCGGCCGGCAGCACGATCGACAATGGGTGCGGGGCGAGGGCGAGCACCTGGGGCGCGTCGAACGCGTACCCGACGCAGCCGACCCCCAAGAACAGCGCGATCATCGCCGACATCGGCGCTCGGCGCGCGCCACGTACCTGGCTCATTCGTTCAACCTACCCAGACGTCGTGGTTGGGGTGCTCGCCGCGCATCGTGCGGCGCTCCACGGCGGCGCCCCGCGCGACCAAGCCCGCCGCGCGGTCGTACCCAACGTGGCGCGCGACGACCTCGGCGGGCGCTGAGCGGTCGCCGCGCGTGGGCCCCTGCCAGAACAGCGCGTGGTCGAAGGTAGCGGTCGGGTGGGCGGCGCCGTCGTGCACGTGCAGGGTCGGGAAGAACAAGGCGTCGGGCGCCCGGGTCGGGAATACGAACGCCATCGGGTGTGCCTCGCGCGCGGGCGCCTGCACCAGCCGGCCGAGCCAGCCGCGGGCGTCGGGGCGGAGCTTGAACACGACGAAGCCACGATCCGCGACGTCGGGGAGCGCGGCCCACACGCTTCGTGGCACGCGGAACCGATCGTCCAGGCGGTCGAGATCGCCGACCGAAGGCGCGAACGAGGCCTCGAACGCGCCGACTGCCTGGACGACGAGCTTCGCGCGCGGGGCCGCCTGGGGGGCGCCGCTCCGTGAGGGCGACGCGTCGGGCGCGCACCGGTCGAGGTCGTCGAGCAAGGTCGGGTACCCGGAGAGGTCGACGAACGACACGGCGTCTTCAGGGGTGCCCGCTGCGACCGGGATGGGGAGCACCATCGCGAGCTCCTCGTCGATCGCGAGGCGCATGCCGTAGACGAGGGCCTGGCGGCCGCCGGGCATGGCCCTTGCGAAGACGCGGGTGTTGGTGACGGCGCGGACCGGTCGGGAGAAACAACACACTGCGGCCTCCCGCGACGATGTACCCGGCGCGGGCGACGCCGGCGACGCCGTGGCGGCCGGTCGGCGCATCGGGCGCGATGGATCGCCCGTACGATGGCCTGTTGGCCGGTCGGCCCGCCGACGGGTGCGGTCGCGTCCTCGTTCGTGCTCCTCCTCCTCCGTCCTCCTCCTCCTCCGTCCGACCACCGGATACGGGTCATTCCATGTTCGACATAGTACCGCAGCGTACCAGTCGAGTTTCGGCGGAGACTTCGGTCGGAGCCCGGCTCTGCGTCCGACACGGGGCGCCAGTTGTGGGTTCGTTCGCGCTGAATCGAGCCCGACCGACGGTCGCTCGATCGATACGAATCGTCGTAGCGGTGGTGGTCGATGTGGGCAACGCGTCGCTTGATCCGGCGGGAAGCCGGCTTAGACCCTCGCCGCG
>CAIUDO010000075.1 GCA_903897935.1 uncultured Pseudomonadota bacterium | reverse complement strand
GCGGTCGACCCGTCCGGCCGCGTCTTGAGCGGCTCGTTCACGATTCGTCCCGAGCCCGGCTCGTGGAACCTCGTCACGTACCGCGGCGGGGTGTCGTTGCCGTCGGAGCGGTTCCCGATCGTGCCAGAGAGCGACCTCGCGCCCGAGGTGATGCTGAGCGGCCCGGAGGGTCGGATCGAGGTCGCCGTCGACGAGGCGTTCGAGCTCGCCTGGCAAGCCGCCGACGACTTCGGGCTGGTCAAGGTGGAGATCCACATCGACGAGGAGGCGCGCGGTCGGGTGTTGGCGTCGCCGCGTGAGCGCGCGGTCGAGCTCAGGGACACCGTCCGGGTGCGCCCGGCCGACCTCGGGTTGCGGGCGGGTGACCGGGTGGACCTCAGCGTCGCCGCCTGGGACAACGACGCGGTGTCGGGCAGCAAGGTCGGTCGCTCCCGCGTGGTGCAGGTGCAGGTGTTGGGTGCGTCCGGGCTCGCGCAGCGTGACGACGGGCGTCGACGGAAGCTGCTGACCATGATGGTCGACGTGTTGGCATCGCACCTCGAAGAGGCGTTTCCGCCTGGAGACAGCCAGGGGGAGGTCGCGTCGTGGGGCGAGGGGCTGGTCGGCCGGTACGCACCGCTCGACGCGCTCGTCGACGAGGCTGGTCGCGGCCTCGAAGGGTCGATCGACGGCGCCGCGCTGGCGGCGGTGGCGCGCACCGCCCGCGAGCTCATCCGGTACACACAGGTGGCGTACCTGCCGGGCTCCGCGAAGGCGCCGTCGGACGACGCTCTGATGATGACGGGGCGCCTGCGCGAGGCCGCGATCGTGGCCCTCGAAGACGGCATCATCGCGCTCGACCTCACGCTCCAGGTCGCGGCGCAGCGGGTCGTCACCGAGCAGACGAAAGACCTTCGCATGGCGGCGCAGAACCTCGCCGAGGAGCTCGCGGGGGGCGCCGAAGCGGCTGAGCTGCTCGCACGGCTCGACACGCTCGAGCGCATGCTGAACAAGGTGCGCGAGAACGCCGCTCGGATGTCGGAGGGCAGCCTGCGTGAGTTCATCAACGCGCGGGTCGACCTCGCCGACGCCCTCATCGCCGACATCCGGTCCGCGATCCAAGCCGGCGATCTCGACGAGGCGCGGGAGCTGATGGAGCGGCTGGGCACCGCGGTCGAGGAGCTCGCCAAGGGCGTCGAAGACAACCTGGCGCGCCAGCAGCGAGAGGAGTCGGACCTGCAAGAAGCGGCGGAGTCGCTCGAGAAAGAGCTGGAGTCGCTGGAGAAGGACCAGCGCGCGCTGCAGGAGCAGGTCGCGGCGGTGCGAGAGCGCTCCGATGCCCAGGCCGCCGAGCAGATCGAAGACCGCTGGGCCGAGCTCGAGCGCCGCGTCGACCGGCTCCAGGAGCTCGGCGGCGCGTACGCAACGGGCTTGGTCAAGTTCGACCGGTCGTTCGGCGAGCGTGAGCGCGCCGCGGACGCCGTCGAGATCGGGGGGCGCCTCGACGGAGCGGTAGCTCGCAAGGACCTCTCCGGCAGCCGGCGCGCGCACGAAGAGGCTGGTCGGGCGTGGGACGGCGTGGACGGTCTGCGTGAGTTTGAGACGATGCGCCGCGACGGGCCTCCTCCTGGCCCCGGTCTGTCTCAGATGACGGCGATCGTGAACGAGCTCGCGGCGATCGGGGAGCTGCTCGAGGATCAGGCCCGCGCCGCACAGTCGGTCACCGCGGAGACCCGTCAGCAAGTCCAGCAGATGCGTGAGCAGCAGCAGGCGATCGAGCAGCGCTTGGGCGCAGCGCGTTCGGCCGCCAAGCAGATCGCCGAGAGCATGCCGATCCGCCCCGACGGCCTCGAAGAGGCGTTGGAAGACGCTCAAGCCGAGGCCGGACAGGCGGGGACCGCGCTCGAGAAGGGCGCGCCGATGCCGGCGGAGGGCTCGATGGGGTCCGCCGCCCAGCGCATCGGCGACGCCGCGGACGCGCTGAAGGACGCGATGAACTCCCTCCAGCAGATGCAGCAAGGTGGCGAAGCCTCCGGCGAGCGGTCAGGTGGGCAGCAACAAGAGGGTGACGAGGGCCAAGGCGGCGATCCGGACGCGGGCGGCGAGGGCATGTCGGTCGACAGCATGCGGGTCGAGATCCCTGGCGCGGAGGAGTACGTCGTTCCCGAGGAGTACCGGAAGGCGCTGCTGGAGGGCATGCAAGGCGACGTCCCAGAGGAGTACCGGGCGCTCAAGAAGCGGTACTTCGAAGAGCTGGTGCACCAATGATCCTGTGGCTCGGCGCGCTGGCGTTCGCCGGCGACATCGCAGACGGTGGGCGGTGCCTGCAGGTGCTCGACGTCCCCTGCGCGGAGGCGATCGTCGCGCGGCTCGACGGCGACGACAGCGTGCCCGCGCTCGCGCTCAAGGCGCGGACCGCGTTCTATACCGGCCGCTTCGACGAGGCGTATCGCCTGCTCGACGCCGCGGTCGCCGGCGGGTTGCCGGATCCCAACGACGATCTGGCGTTGTACGCCCGCACCCGGGACGCCACCGTTGGCTGGACCGAGGAGCGCCGCGGTCGCTATGTCGTCGCTTACAAGCCGGGCGTCGACATGCTGCTCGTCGACGAGGCGTTCTCGGTGCTGGAGCGCTCGGACCGGTACGTCGCGCCGTTGCTGGGTGGGGTGCCGCCCGGCGTGGTTCGTGTCGAATTGTACCCCGACGCCCAGAGCTTCATCGACGCGTCGTCGCTCAGCGAGCAAGACGTTCGTACCACCGGCGTCGTCGCGCTGTCGAAGTGGTCGCGGCTGCTCGTCACGTCGCCGCGCGTGCTCGGGCGCGGCTACGGCTGGCAAGACACCATCGCGCACGAGTACCTGCACCTGATCGTGTCGTATCAGTCGGGCGACGAGACGCCGGTCTGGCTGCAGGAGGCGATCGCCAAATTCCTCGACGCGCGCTGGGTCGACGGCACGGATCGCTTCACGCTCAACGTGTCGCAGCAGGGGCTGCTCGCCGACGCGCTCGCGAACGACCAGCTGGTCACGTTCGAGCAGATGCACCCGTCGTTCGCCATGTTGCCGTCGGCCGAGCTCGCGGCGCTCGCGTACGCGCAGGTGGCCACCATGATGGACTTCGCGTTCGAGCGCGCGGGGGACCGCATCCTGGCCGACGTGCTGGCAGAGATCCGCGACGGCGCCGACGCGGGCGTCGCGGTGGCGCGCGGGGCGGGGTTCGACACGTTCCCTGCGTTCGAGGCCGCCTGGCGCGCTTGGTTGCTCGGTCAGGGCCTGCGCCCCAGCAGCGTCGTCGAGGCGCCGCTCGCCATCGACCCCGTCGACGACGTCGACGCCGACCCGGTGCTCGCCGGTCGCCGGGATCTCGCTCGCTTCTTGCGGCTCGGGGATCTCCTGGCCACGCAGGGGCACCACGCGGCGGCGTTGGTCGAGTACGCGAAGGCCGTGTCGCCCGACGAGCCCGAGTCGCCGCTGATCGCCAACCGAGTGGCGCGCGCGCACCTGGAGCTCGGGCGCCCGAACGAGGCGCGTGAGGTGCTGCTGCGGTCGCTCGAGCTGTACCCGGAGCACACGCTGTCGCACAAGACGCTCGGCCTCGTCCAGGTCAAGCTCGGGGATCTCGCGGGCGCGCGCGTGTCGTACGACGCCGCGCGCGCGCTCAACCCGTTCGATCCCGAGGTACAGCAGGCGCTCTTCGACCTGGCCAGCGCGGCGGGAGACGCCGCGGGGGCCGACACCTACGCCCGGAACATCCGGATCCTGCGCCGCGGCGGCGACTGACACGGAGCGAACTTTGGACGACGAGAAGCGGTTTGAGCGCCTGAGCGTGGTGCGTGCGGAGCTGCTGGCGGAGATCGGGTCGGTCGTCGTCGGTCAGCGCAAGGTGATCGAGCTGATGCTCACCGCCTTGTTCTCCGACGGCCACTGCTTGTTTGTGGGTGTGCCCGGGCTCGCGAAGACCCTGCTGGTGCAGACGGTCGCCGAGTCGCTCGGGGTGTCGTTCAACCGCATCCAGTTCACGCCCGACCTCATGCCGTCCGACATCACCGGCACCGAGGTGTTGGAGGAGGAGCGGGCCTCGGGGCGTCGCGTCGCCCGGTTCGTGCACGGCCCGGTGTTCACGAACCTGCTGCTCGCCGACGAGATCAACCGCACGCCGCCGAAGACTCAGGCCGCGCTGCTGCAGGTCATGCAAGAGCGGGCCGTCACGGTCGCCGGCCACACGATGCCGCTCGAGCGCCCGTTCTTGTGCTTCGCGACCCAGAACCCGATCGAGCAGGAGGGCACCTACCCGCTGCCCGAGGCGCAACAAGACCGGTTCATGCTCTCGATCCCCGTCGGGTACCCCACCCTCGAGGAGGAGGAGGAGATCGTCCGGCGCACGACGGTGGGGGACATGCCGCACGCCAAGCCGGTGCTCGACGCGGCGGAGCTCGTGCTGTTCCAGAAGTTGATCCGGCGTTTGCCCTCGAACCCCGACGTCGTGCGCTACGCGGTGCGGCTGGCGGCGGCGACCCGTCCAGGCTCGGGCGCCGAGGCGACGCGGTGGGTCCGGTGGGGCGCGGGTCCGCGCGCGAGCCAGTACCTCGCGATCGGCGCCCGCACGTGGGCGGCGCTGCGCGGCAACGAGGTGCCCACCGACGAAGACGTGCGCGAGGTCGCGGTCGCCGTGCTCGGCCACCGCATCGTGCTGAACTTCGAGGCGGAGGCGTCGGGCATGCGGCCGGAGGACGTCGTGCGCCAGATCGTCGAGGAGGTGGGTTGAACCTCTGTCTCGGTGGCTCCCGGTGACGACGCTCCCGTGGAACGCGACGGTGCTGCAGCGGGTGCGGCACCTGCACCTGCGCGCGCGCACCCTCACGGATGGGCTGATGCTCGGCGACCACGCGTCGCGGCGCATCGGCGCGGCCGTGGAGTTCGCGGACTACCAGGAGTATCGACCCGGGGCCGACCTGCGGTCCTTGGACTGGCGCGCCTGGGGGCGCACCGACAAGCTCGTGGTCAAGCGGTACGTCACCGAGACGGAGCTGCCGTGCACGGTCGTCTTGGACCTGTCGGGCGACCTGTCGACGGGCGAGGCGGCGCGGGCGCGGTACCCTGATCTCGACGGTTCGAAGGCCGGTTACGCGATCACGCTCACCGCGACCTTGTTGTACTTCTTACAACGGCACGGTGAGCCGGTCGGGCTCGAGATCGTCGCTGGGGCGGGCATGCCGTACGCGAGCTTGCCGCCGCGGCGGGGCAACAACCACCTGCAGCGGGCGTTCGTCGCGTTGGCGGCGGCCCGCCCGGCCGGCCGCGCCGAGCTCGCGGCGGCGTTGGCCCGCGTCGGCGGGCGCACCCGGCGCCGGAGCTGGATCGCGGTCGTCACGGACGGCATGGAGGAGCCGGAGCGCTGGTTGCCGTCGTTGGCGGCGTTCGCCCGTCGGCGGTCGGACCTGTCCTTGGTCCACTTGCGGGACCCGCGTGAGTGGCGTCTGACCGGGCTCGCGAGCGCCCGCTACTACAGCCCCGAGGGCGGCGACGACATCGCGGTGGAGCCGGAGGGCGCCGCGCAGGCGATCGCGGAGGTCGCGGCGGAGTACCTGGCTGAGGTCGAAGGTGGGGTGGTCCGGTGGGGCGGTCGTTACGTGCCCGCACCGACCGATCGGCCCATGGAGGAGGTGCTGCGCGCCCTCGTGCTCGGGAGCGCCAGCCGCGCGCCCGAGCGGGACCGGGTCTGATGGGCCTCACCGTGGCGGCGCCGCTGGCGTTGTTGGCTTCGTTCTTGCTGGTTTTGCCGGTGCTCGCGCACCTGTCCCGGCAGGTGCCGCGTGATCGGGTGCCGTTCGGCGCGATGCTGCTGCTCGAGCGCGTCGTGCGGCGGCTCCGTCGCCGTCGGCGGGTCAAGGACCGAGCGCTGCTCGCGCTGCGCTTGTTGGCGTTGCTCGCCTTCTTGCTCGCGGCGGCCGGCCTGCGGTGGACGTGGAACGGCGCCACGCCGACCTTCGGCGGCACCGGAGAGGTCGTGCTCGTGATCGACCGCTCGATGTCGATGGGCCTCGTCGACAGCGGCAGCACGCTGCTCCAGCGCGCGCGCGCCGACGCCACCGAGGTGATCCGGTCGTTGCCGTCGGGGACCCGAACCCACGTCGTTGCGTTCGACGACGCGGCGTCGGTGCTGAGCCCGCCGGGCCTCGCGGATCCGGACGTCGCCGCCACCCTCGTCGCCACGATCGAGCAAACCGGCGGCGCGAGCGACCTCCAGGCGGCCCTGGTCGCGGCGCGGCGCCAGCTCGAAGGTCGGCCCGGCGAGGTGATCGTGTTCACCGACGAGGCCGGTCCCAGGCTCGTCGCCGACGCCGAAGGCGAGATCGCGCGCCTGGTCGCCTCGGGCTCCGCGCTGATGCCGCGCCCGCTGCACGCCGACCCGCCGCGCAACCTGGCGGTCACCGACGCCGAGTATGGCGATGGCGTCGAGGGCGGGCAGGTGCGGCTGCGGGTCACCAACTTCGGCCCCGCCGCGGTCGAGGCGCGGTGCGCGGTCACGCTGCCGGACGGGCAGAAGATCAGCGTGTTCGTCGACGTGCCACCTGAGGGCGAGGCGGAGGAGCGCATCACCGTGCCGCGCGAGGCCGCGGGAGGGGTAGGCGAGGCTCGGTGCGAAGACCCGGACCTCCCGGGCGATGACGCGAGGTACTTCCACTTGCCGCGCGTCGGCGCGTCGCGGGTCCTGCTCGTCGACGGGGATCCTGGGGATACGCCGATTCGCTCCGAGGTTTACTTCTTGGAGCGCGCGCTCGCACCGTGGGGGGGCGCGCGTGGGGGCGTGCGGCCCGAGGTCGTCTCCACGCTCGGCGCGCAGGCGATCGATCCGGAGCGGCACCGCGTCGTCTTCTTGGCGAACGTGGCCGATCCGCGGCCGTACGGCCCGCGGCTGACCGACTTCGTGCGGCGTGGCGGGGCGCTGGTGCTGGCGATGGGGGACAACCTCACGCCCGAGCGGTACAACGCAGCGTTCTCCTCGATCTTGCCGGCTCAGTTCCGCCGCGCGCGGGCGCTCGCTGCCGCGGGCGAAGAGGGCGTGCCCCTGGCGCCCCCAATGGACCCGGTGCACGGCCTGCTCGAGCCGTTCTCCCGCGGCGGCCGCGCGAGCCTCGCGCGGGTGCGCACCCGCAAGGTCATGACGCTCGATCCGTACGACGAGGGCGGCGACGTGTCGACGATCTTGTCGTTCGAAGGCGGGGTCCCGGCGTTGATTGAGCGGCGGGTCGGCAAGGGCCGCGTCATGGTGTGGACGGCGACGATGGACCTCGGCTGGACGAACCTGCCGCTCCAGACCTCGTTCGTGCCCATGATCCAGCGCATCGTGACGTGGCTCGGCGCTGAGACGGGGGATCAGGCGTCCCGGGTGGACGGGGTGGTCGGCGCCCCGGTCCGCGTCGCGCTGCCCGACCTCGCGCTCGATCTACAGGTGGTTGGGCCGAACGGCGATGTCGTGCGGTCGCGGGTCGAAGACGGCGCGTTGTGGTTCACCCCTCCCGCGCCGGGCGCCTACCAGGTTCAGCCGGACAGCGCGCCCACCGCGGTGTGGGTGGCGGTCAACACGCCCGCCCAAGAGAGCGACGTGCGCCGATACGGCTCGTTGGCGGCCGCCGAAGCTGCGGTGGCGCCGCACCTGTTCGAGCGTCACGTCGAGCTCGGTCCGTGGCTGCTGCTCGTTTGCGTGGGCTTGTTGGTCGCCCAGGCGGTGTTGGCGGTGCGGTCCGCGCAGACCGTCGCTGCGGAGCATGAAGCATGAACCTCGATCGTCGACAGATCCTCGCCGCGGCGGCCGCGCTCGCCGCCCCCAAGGTGGGCTGGGCGTTCGGGCAAGGCTCGGTCGTCGACATCGCGCAGCTCGACCTCGGGCCGGGCACGATCCAGCGCCCCGACGCGTGGGTGCGCTTGTTGTACGAGGTGATCCAGTCGACCGCGGTGGACTGCGTCGCGCGCGCCGACCGCGTCGATCCGTCGAGCGAGGAGCTGTTCCGGCACCCGTTCTCCGTCCTCGCGGGAGACGCGGCGTTCGCGGCGCCGGGTCCGCAGGTGTTGCAGCAGCTCGATCGGTACTTGTCGTACGGTGGGTCGTTGTTCATCGACGACACCTCGGGCGCCGAGCGCTCCGGGTTCGACGACTCCGTGCGGGCGATGTGCGCGGCGCTGTTCCCAACCCGCCCGCTCGCCCCCATCCCGGCAGACCACTCCGTTTATCGAGCGTTCTTTCTCCTTGATCGAGCGTGGGGCCGCGTGGATCGCGTGTCGTGGCTGGAGGGCGTGACCGTCGGCAATTTCACGCCGGTGGTGTACTGCCGCAACGATCTGTCGGGCGCGCTCGATCGGGGGCCGGACGGCCGGGAGCGGCAGGCGTGCGTCCCCGGCGGCGAGCGGCAGCGTCGCGAGGCCGTAAAACTCGGTGTCAACCTGATCTTGTACGCGCTGACCACGAACTACAAGGCCGACCAGACCCACGTGCGGCAGCTGATGCTCGAAGGGCGGCTCGAGTGAGCCCGCTCGCGTGGTTGTGGGGCGGCGAGCTCGGGCCG
>CAIUDO010000074.1 GCA_903897935.1 uncultured Pseudomonadota bacterium | reverse complement strand
GACGGGTCCGTAGTAAAGGCCTTGCGGATGCTCGGGGGGTCGCCGTGCATGAAGACGACCTGGCCGCCGCCGCGGTCGAGCCGGGGCGTGATCGCCGGGCCGTTCTCCGCGGTGGCTCCGAACGGCAGCCGCTCGACCGAGCCCGTGCTGCCGTCGGAGTAGACCTCGACGAGCCAGAGGTCACAACCAGCGCCTTCGCCCTGCCAGCAGGTCGGCGCCCCTTCCCCCGCGGCCACCACCATCAGCCACGGCCGCGCGTTGCGCGACCCGTGCGCGTCGATCGGCCCCCCGGAGAAGGGGGGGAGGTAGTTGCGCGTGGCGACGTGTCCCGAGCGCGGGCGCGAGGTGTGTGGCCCGGCGCCTCCGCGGGGCGCGTCCGGCCTGGGCTGGCGCCGCGTCGGGGTGACCTGCACCGACCGACCGGGCCACGGGCCAGAGCTGACGACGCCCCCAGCGCCACGCCGGCGTCGCGTCTGGCTTGGACCGGGTCCGATGCGAACGCCGCTCCAACCGAGCGCGCGCGCGGCGTCGCGTACGATGCCGGGGTCGACCACGCCGACGCCGACGCCGAGCGGGCGCTCCCCGCAGCCGCATTGGGTCGGCCGCGGGTCGCCCGGGTCGGCTTGCGGGGCGCAGCCGCAGCTCATGGCGACCACCCTACGATGTCGAGGACGCCGCCGACAGTGGCGATGCCCCGCGTGCTGCCCGTGGCGTTGCGGACGAGCACTCCAAGCATCAGGAGGCGGTCGCCGCCTAGGATCGTGCGCAAGTCCCGCAGCTCGTCCATGTAGTGCATGCCGGTGGCCGTCAGCCACGTGGGGCTGCTTCCACTGACCAGCGCGACCGGTGTACCCCACGCGCCCGTCGGGTCGTTGAAGCGGACCAACGCCGGCAGCACCGCAACGTCGCCTGTAGACGCTCTGAGATCGAGCGCCATGCGCGCGCCGCCGACGGACGCGCTCTCGAGGCGGGCCGTCAACGGGCGAAAGATAGCTTCGGTGGTCGAACGCTTCGTCCACACCATGCTGAGGCCGAGCTCGATCGTCTCCATCATGGCCTCCTCATACCGCCTGCATCGTGTGGATGTCCAGCGACACGAGCGCCAGCTCGATCTCCTCGCCGGCCGTATTCCAGCACTTTACGGCGAACGCTACGATGGGGAGCCCAGCGATCGCGGTGTCGAGGTCGGCGAACGCCGTCATGCGCGACACACCGATCGGCGTGACGCCGCTTTGGGTGACCGCGAGGAGGACGGCGGACTCGGTATAGGTGCTGTCGGTCTCCTCGTTGGCGCCCAGCATGATCAGGCTGAGCCCGAGCAGCCCGGTGCTCGAGCGCACATCGACATCGACACGCACGCGACCGATGCGTTCGCGCAAGAAGAAGCGGGTGAGCCGATGCACGACGGGGCCTTCGGTGCCTTCACCCTTCGTGTAGACGGGGAGCAGGCCGGTGGAGACGTTCATCGACGCACCCCGTGATTGTTGGGGGGGGGGGCGTGTTTTCGGTCATTCATCACCTCCGCGAGCAACGTGCGTCGACGCGCACCCGGGCGCTACCTCGTTGACGATGTCTTGACGATTTGTTGGTCTCGGCCCACATCGGCGCCCGAATTCAGCCGTGAGCGCCTTTGGCGTCCGAGACCGCGAGCACCCCGTCGTCTGCGGGGACCAACACGAACACCGCCTCGCCGTCGACCTCGCGGATCTCCACGCGACCCATCACGCTCACACGCTCCGCGACGTCCAAGCGGGCCTCCTGATAACGATAAGATCGGTTCATGCCGAGGAGCCCGCTCGGGTTGAGCCCGAGGCCGAGCAGCGCCTGGCGCTCGCGCTCGGTCGGACTGTCCAGCATCGACGACGAGCCGGTCTCTTCCCGGTCGAGGTGCACGTCGACGCCGCGCAGATCGACGTACACCCTGCCCGTCTTCTCCTTCAGCCAGAACGGCGCCGTCTCGTGCCGCCGGGCCGCGATCCGCCAGCTCTTCCCTTGGGGCTCGAGCACCGCGACGTCCCAGTACACGCAGGGGGCCCCCTTCATCGGGCTCTCCAGCGTCTCGATCGGCACGACGACGCCGGTGACTTTCTGTATCGAGTCAGGGACGAGCGCCTCGATCGGCACCGCGGACGCGCTCGCGAGGCGGCGCTTGTTGACCTGCGCGGGGCTGCGGTACCAGATCGCGTACGCGATCCCGGCGATCAGCAAGAACACCGCGATGGGCATCAATGTGTCCACGTCGCCTCCAGCTCGGACCAGCTCGGCCCGACCTCACACCCGACCTTGAGCGGCACCCGCAGCTCGAACGCGGCGCGCATGGCGGCGCCCGCCACTTCGGACCACGCAGCGACCTCGCCGGTGGGCACCTCGAACAACACCTCGTCGTGCACCACCATCACCGGGGCGGCGGCGAGCCCGGCCGCCCGGAGCGCGTGGTCGGCGCGCCACAAGCCGCGCCGCGACACGTCCGCGACCGAGCCGTCGTGGGCGGCGCGCCGCGCCAGCCGCTCCGCGCTCGCCCGGATCATGCCGTCTTGGGCGTCGAGGCCGCCGACCGGCCACCGGCGCCCCGCGATCGTGGTGACGAACCCGTCCTGGCGCGCCGACTCGAGCTGGGCCTCCTGCCACGCCCGGGTCACCGAGTAGTGTTGGTCGAACTTGCTGATGAGGTCGCGGGCCTCCGCCGCCCCGACCCCGAGCTGAAGCGCCAGCGCGCTCGCGCCCTGGCCGGCGAACGTCGCGAAGTTGACGAGCTTGCCGACCTGCCGCTCATCGACGGTGAGGGCGCCAAGCGGCCGCGACAACACCGCCGCCGCGGTGCGCGCGTGCAGATCCGCGCCCTCCGACAGCGGGCCGACCAGCTCCGGGTCGCCCGTCTGGTGCGCGAGCACGTACAAGCCGAGCTGCGCGTAGTCCAAGCTGCCCAGCACCCGCCCGGGTGGTGCGCGGAACGCGTGGCGAATGCGGGCCATCTCGGCCGTCTTTCCGGGCACGCGCCCGAGATCCGGGCTCGAGTTGATCAGCCGCCCGGAGAACGAGCGCGCGTGGTGGAACGTCGACCGCACGCGGCCGTCAGGGTCGACGGCGGCGGCCAGCGCGGTCACCCACACGTCCTGCAGGCGCTGGAGCTGCCGCGCGCGGAGCACCAGCGCGACGATGGGGTGGGCGTGCTCGATGCGCTCGAGCGCCTCGGTGGCGGTGCTGGGCCCGGTCTTCGTCCTGCTCACCACGGGCAGCCCGAGCTGATCGAACAGCACGGCACCGAGCTGCTTGGTCGACGCCCAGTTGAACGGGCCGCCGGCGAGCGCCGCGATCTGGGCGTCGAGGGACGCCGCGATGGCGGCGAAGTCGGCGCCGGCGCCCGCAAGATCGGCGACGTCGACCGCGACGCCGAAGCGGCTCATACGGACGAGCACCGCCGCGAG
>CAIUDO010000073.1 GCA_903897935.1 uncultured Pseudomonadota bacterium | reverse complement strand
GGCTCGCTCGCGGCGCCGAGGCGGGCGAGGGCGCCGGCCCGCTCCCCGCGGCTCCGCTGCGCGTCGTCTTCGTAAGCGGGCGCCGGCTCGTCGATCGACGCCGCGACGGCGCCAGCCGCGCTCGTCCGCAGCGCCTCGAGGGGCGCGTCGGTGGCCGCAGCGACGCCGCACGCGGCGAGGGGCGTCGACGACCACGGCATGGCGTCCAGCGCGAGCACCCGGCGAACGCCGGGTCCGGCGACCCACGCCGCGGCGTCGGGGCCCCAGGCCCACCCGTCCGCGAACAGGTGCGCGCTGCCGACCAGCACGAGCTGGCCGACCTCTTCGGGTGGGGGCCCGCCGAGCACGGCGCCCGTGACGCGCAGGCCGTGGGCGCGAAGCGCTTCACCGAGGTGGTTGGCCCGGGCTTCGTCGGCGGCATGCCAGATGAGCGCGGTCGCGATGGACGTGTCGATCATGGTTGCTCCGCGGAGCGAGCGTACACCGCGCCCGGGCCCGGCGCGAAACGTCTGCGCAGCGCGGTGGCGTTCGGGGTCGCGGTGGGCGACACTCGGCCCCGGAGGGTTCGATGCCCAACATCGGTCGCCGCACGCGCCTGGACGTGCTCGTAGAGCGTCATCCGTCCGTCGAAGAGGTGCTTCATTGGCACGCGATCGGCTACTCGCCGCGTGACTTGCTGACGACCGTCGAGGGGTTCTGCGAGGCGAACCACGCGGACGTCGACCAGGTCATCATGGATCTGGAGATGGCGGTCGAAGACGCGCTCGCGGTCGAGTCGCACAAGGGCGACACCGAAGAGCTGACGGACCCCGACGAGGCCTCGGACCTGGACGTGTCGGGGTTCGCGCCCGACGAAGATGAGGACGTGCCGGACGGCGTGAGCCTGGACGACGCGCCGATTGAGGACGACTCTTCGAACTGACGGCGGTCAGACGCTGGATTCCTCGGTCGGATCGTCGAGATCGTCAGCGTCGAGGTCGAGGTCGTCCGGGTCGGGCAGCAGCACGTCGTCGTGCGCGCGCGGCATCGGCCTCGGGGCGGCGGGCCGGGCTGGTGGCGCCGGGGCGGGGCGCCGGGGCATGGGCCGGGGCTCGGGCGGCCGGGCCGTCGGCGTGCGCCGATCGTTGTCGAGCGCCGTTCGGACGCGGTCGAGCAGGCTCGCCGGGGTCACCTGATTGGCAACCGCCAACCCCGCGATGTCGAGATCCGGGTCGTTCCGGTGGCCATCGAGCCGCAGGTTCAGGCTCTGCAGCAGCAGCCCCACCTGCGGGTGCAGGTGCACGAGCGCCCACACGTTCGTCCCGACGTGGATGCGGCGGCTCATGACGACGCGGACCTCACCTTACGGCTGCTCGAACGAGATGCTCTGCACCTGACGGAACAAGTGCTCCGCTTCGGGGGAGCGCGTCTTCGGGTAGCCGAGCACCTTCACCGTGTGGACCTCGCCGTCGAGCCGGACCGTCCACGTCCAGGTCGCGAGCGACTCTTCGGGCGCGGCGGCCTCGGTCGGCGCGACGCGCTTGGGATCTTTGTCTTCTTCGCCGATCACCTCGGCGACGCCCATGATGCCGCTCTCGCGCGCCGCGTACGCGATGCTCGTGACCTGCGTGGTGTCGAGGGTCTTCAGCGGGTGCCAGCCGAGGGGAACCGGCGTCCATCGCACCGAGCCGTCGGGCATGCGGATCCAGACCTTGTCCCCGTAGATCTCGTACCGACCGTCGTCGAAGATCCGGAAGCCCTCGACCATGTCGATGCGGTTGTTGACGTTGACCGCTTCGATGAACGCCTCTTCGCTCGGCAAGACCGGCGGCGGCAACGCCTCACCGATCTGGCCGAAGGACGAGCCAAGCTGCGAGTTCGGAGTGTCCTGCGCGTGCGCCGAGGCGGCGAGCAGCGCGCTGATCGCCACGATGGCCGAGGCGAGGCGAGCCATGGTTCTTCCCCCGGAGCGGAGTGTACCTCATGCGTGCGCGTCTTGCCGGGCGGGCCTCGGCGGGGGCGCTTCGGGTCAACCCGTGGGTATGGAGGTACCTTCCGGCGTTGGTCCCGGACAACGCTCATCCAGTCGGAACGGATCGAGGCGCGGCGGCGCCGTCGGTCCGGCGGTCGGCGCCGGGCCCAGCGTGGGCGCGGGCCGTGGTCCCTCACACACCGCCCCCCCGCGCGCGTCCAGCGCGCGGGTGACCACCGCCGCGACGCGGTTCGTGTAGACGGGCGGGTTCACAAGCTCGTTCCATGACTCTCGGACCCGAGACGCGACGTCGAACGAGCCGACCCGGACCGCGCACCCGCCGGCGTCGCGCTGCACCACGCTGTCGTGGCCGAGCAGGCCCGCGTAGAATTGGTACCCGGCGAAGTTCGCTTCGAGGTCGGCGTAGCTGAACGCGTTCGAGGTCCACAGGCCGAGATAAGTACGTTCGGTATGTGTTCCCCACGCGATCGCGCGCTCGTCCCGTGCCCCCCAGCGGCCGCGGCGCAAGTAGCTGTAGCCCTCGTCGAAGAAGTGGTAGAGCTTGTCAGTGCCGATCCGCACCCCGGCGACCTCGACGTTCGCGCACGGCCCGGAGTGGTGCAGCACCAGCGACTCCGTCGCGCGCGCGCTGGCGAACAGGTCGTCGCGCGCCCGAAAGTCCACGCGCTCCACCGCTCCGGACTCCATCGGCACGGTGAGCTTGCAGTGCCCGACGGCGTAGAAGCCGGCCCCGGGGAGGCGCTCCGGCGTGCCCAGGCGCCGCATGACTCCGCGCGCCACCTTGCGCCGCAGGCGGTCGTCGGTGGCGTCGCAGCCGGGGCTCCGGTTCGCGTCAGCGAGGGCGGCGTCGATCGCGGCGTCGACGGTGGGGTCGATCCACGGCGCGGCGTCGGCGAGCGGCTCGGAGCGACGCGTGACCGGGTCCGTCTCGTACGCTGTGCCGACGGCGGGGACCAGCAAGCCGACGAGCGGACCTACGCGAGACGGCCTCAACGCGGTATCCTCGGCGCCCGGAAGAACATGCGAAGCTCCATCTCGATGCTCATCGTCGCGCTCGTCGCGGGTTGTTCGATAACGAGCCGGTATCCGACGTCCCAAGCGGCCGTCGAGGCCGCGCGCCAGGCGGTCGTCGCTACCGCGCCGAACGCGGCGTGGGACATCGGGGACGCGGGCGAGGTCATCGCTCGCGGCGACGCCGCGGTCCTCGTCCACCTCGAGACGGGTGTTCCTACCGTACTCGGCAGCCTCAAGCTGCCCTACTGCGTCGCGCTGTCCGAGGCCGGAGACGGGCACCAGCTCTACGCGCCGTGCGCCGGCGACGGGCGGGCGCGCCTCGCGGCCGCGATCGAAGCGGGCGATGCGCCGACCGCCGGGGTCGGCGACGACGAGCTCGCGCTCGCGGCCAAGCGCCTCTCCGATCCCCGCACCTGGCCCGAGGCGTGGTTGCTGGCGGTCACCTCCGGTGATCCGGTGAACTGGGACCAGATCGAGACGGGGCTTCGGCGCTGCGTGCGTGCGCTCGAGAAGAAGGGCAAGGTCGGCGACCACACGCTGGTCGGGGCGCGCGCGACGGGCCCCATGTCGCTGGAGGCCGAGCTGCTCATCGCGATCACGTCGAAGGACGGCGCCGAACGCAGCGAGAAGGCCGCGGCGTCGCTCCGCCCGGGTGTCGGTGGCATCCGGGTGCTCGTCGAGTGCGGCGCCGAGGAGCATCGCCCGATCTCACAGGTCTATGCTGGTGTTCGCGCGGTGTCGTGCGAGCCTGTCGGGTCCGCGCTGTGGACGGCGATCGAGACGCGTGTCCTCAAGGCGGCGCCGCTCGCCGTCGCGGGCTCGCGGTCGGCCGATCCCGTTCTCGACGCGTTGTTTACGGCCGATGGCGACTGGTACCAGCCGGTCCCGGGCATCGTGAACCTGTCGAACGCCGATCGGGTGTGCGTCGCGCAGATCGAGAAGCAAGACGCCGACCTTCGGCGGGAGGTGCCGCTGCCCGAGGAGTTCGAGCTGCGGGCCCTGAGCGACCCGTCGACGTTCCATGGGCTTCGTCGGGAGGGGCGCGCGCTGCCGAAGGGCTACACCCCCGCTGCGCCTGTGCGCGCCGAAGACGGCGGATGGTCGTGGACGCTGCGTGACGCGCGCTGCGCCCCCGCCGACGCGGAGTGCTTGGTCGTCGAGGTGGAGTGCCCGCCTGTTCCGGCCGATCAACCCCCAGGGACGCCGCCTCCGGCGTGTACGGTGTCGCAGCATTGAGCGCGGCGGCGCCGTGGTGGGCCCCGCGGGTGCTCAGCCCCGGCGAGGCCACGGACTGGTTGGTCGGCGCGGTCGCGGTTCGGGTCACCCGGCACGCGCTCGACTGGGAGGTCAGCGTGCGCCGCGGCGACGAGCCCGAGGTCACCACGCGGCTGGCGTTGGCGGATGGCGGTGGTCAGGTGACGGTCGCCCCAGTGCTGCCGGCGGGGACGATCCTGGTGTGCCCTCCGTCGCCGTGGGTGCTGCCGCCGGGCCGCAGCATGACGTGCTTCCCTGCGGTGCCGTTCTTCCTGCGGATCTGCGTGGGTCCCGAGGTGGCCATGGAGGTGCCGTCGCGGGCGATGCGCCGCGCGTGGATCGGGCCGACCACGGCCGGATCGCTCGGCCACGCCTGGGTCGCCGACGCGCCGACGCGCCCCGGCCCCGCCGAGCCGGACCTGGTGGTGGTGCCGACCGAGCTCGTGCACCGCGGTGGTCACACCTGGACGCTCACCCGCCTGCCGGTCCCGGCGGGCGCGCTCCGGCTGTTCGCCGCGGCGGGCCGCTTGTGGGCCCCCGAGGTCACCGTGACGATCACCGACGACGACGGGCCGCGGGTGTCCGCGGTGGCCGACGCCGCGCCGGTCGAAGCCGGCGCGGCGATCGCCCTGGCCGAGCCACGTCGTCCGGGCATTCACGCGTTCGCCGAGCGCGTGATCGAGGGGCTGTTGCGATGAGCCCCGACGCGCTGCCGGACGTGTCCACCGCGGTCACGAGCTTGGTCGAGAACGTGCCGAGCGGCATCCGCGAGAACTGGCTGCCCGCGCTGCTGTTCCTGGTGGTGGGGACCGCGGTGGCGCGCGTGGTGAGCCAGGTGCTCGGGCGGGTGGCCGGGCGCTGGACGAGCCCGCACTACGCGTCGCTCATGGGGCGCTCCACCTGGTACGGCCTGCTCGCGCTCGTCGTGACGGGCGCGCTGCGGGAGCTCGGCTTCGACCTGTCGGTGGTGCTCGGCCTGGCGGGCGTCGCGACGGTCGCGGTGGGCTTCGCGGCCCAGACGTCGATGTCGAACGTGATCTCCGGGCTGTTCTTGCTGGTCGAGCGGCCGTTCGAGCTCGGAGACGTCGTCCGGGTCGAGCAGACCACCGGCGTCGTGACGAGCATCGACCTCCTGTCGGTCAAGCTGCGTACGTTCGACAACCTGTTCGTGCGCATCCCGAACGAGACGTTGGTGAAGGCCGAGCTCACCAACCTGACGCGATATCCGGTGCGGCGCCTCGATCTGCTCGTCGGCGTCGACGTCGACGCCGACCTCGAGCGCGTGCGCACCGTCACGTTGGCTGCGCTCGCCGCGTGCCAGAGCGTGCTGGCCGAGCCAGCGCCGCGGGTGTTGTTCACCGGCGTGGTGGATCAAGGCGTGACGATGTCGGTCATCGCGTGGGGCGAAACGGCGTCGTACCTGGAGCTTCGCGACGAGGTGGTCGTCCGGGTGATGGCGGCGCTTCGGGCGGAGCAGGTGCCGGTGTGGTCGTCGCGTCGCGTCGTGAGGGTCGAGATGCTTGGCGAAGAACATGGTACGAACGCGTAGATAGGCGATTGCCGGTCGGCCGCTACGGGTCGCCAGCCACCACGACGCGCCGCACCAACGCCTCCCGCCCCGTCACCTGGTCGCCTTCCTGCGTGACCCGCAGCACCGGCACGCCCGGCTGGGAGAGGTCGTAGAACACCCGCTCCGTCAGCGGCGCGCCTTCGGGCCCGTCGCCGCGCGGGATCACGTAGCGGCGGGTGCGGAACGTGCCCGCCGGGACGGTGGTGTGCGCGTCGGTGACGACGGTGCCGGCGGGGAACGCCGCCTCGTCGCGGAGCTGCTCCCAGGTCCGCGCGACGACCGTGGGCGGCGTCGGGGGCCCCCCGGCGGTCCGATCCTGCGTTCGTATCGTGCATCCGCGCTCGTCTGCCTCGATCACCTCCACGACGCGCGACGTCTCAGTGTCGTGCACGTCGGTCAGGAGCAGCTCGTAGGTCGCGCCGCGTGGCATCGCGGCGCGGAGCTGCTCGGCGGAGAACGGGGGCGCGGGCGCTACCGGCGGAGGCTCCGGCTCGGGAGCGACGGCCGCCGCGACCTGCTGCTGCGGCGCCGGATCGACGACCGGCGGGCCGCTGCACCCGACGACGAACAACCCCCAAGCCACCACGGCCCCCTCCTGATCGGCTAGGCGGCGTCTATCGGCTGGAGGTCTGTTGTTCACGGAAGACGCGGTCGCGCTGCAGATGTCCGACGGGGTGCGCCTGGACGCCTCGGTGCTCGTCCCCGACGGACCTGCCCCATCCGGCGGTTTCCCAGCGTTGGTGCTGGTTCATGGCCACGGCGACGACGGCAACAAGTCGATGCCGTTGGCGCGCTGGGGGCGGCGACACGCGGGCCGCGGCTACGCCGTCGTCGCGTACAGCGTGCGCGGCCAGGGCGCGTCGGAGGGCCTGTCGTTCCACTTGGGCGCGCGCGAGCTGTTCGACCTGTTGGAGGTGCTGACCTGGACCCGCCGATCGCTGCCGGTCAACCCGGCGAAGGTGGGCCTCGTGGGCTCCTCGCAGGGGGGCTGGCACGCGTGGATGGCCGCTGCGTTCGACCCCGACCTCGCGGTCGCGATCCCGCAGAACATCTTCGTCGACTACGCCGACTTCGCGGTGAGCGACGGCTGTTTGTCTCGGTGGTTCTTCACCCGGACCATGCGTCGGCGGGTGTTGTCGGCGGGACTGCAGGATCTCGCGCGTTCGTGGGCGATCGCCGGCGAGTGGGACCGGCTGCGCACCTGGTTGTCGCCGTTCTCGCCGCGCGTGCACGCGGCCCGGATTCGTTGTCCGATCCTCGCGATCCACGGCTGGCACGACCAGGGTATGCCTGCGGACCCGGTCATCGACCTGGTGCGCGCGTTGCCGGGGCCGCGCCGCCTGATCGTCGGCGGGGGCGGGCACGACGGCGTGGACGTGGAGGACGCGGCCCGGCTGCGCACCGACGAAGAAGACCGCTGGATCGATGGTTGGCTGCGCGGGGACGGGGTCGTCGCGGCCCCGTTCCGCTACACGGCGTGGCCGGGCTGGGGCCACGTCGAGGCGGACCGGGTGCCGAGCGGCGCCGAGCAGACCCTGTGGCTGCGCGCGGGGGGCGCGTTGATGGGCGACCCCCCGGACGCGCCGTGCACGCACGCCCACCTGGCGCACCAGCCGCGGGTGCGTGGGTACGGCCTCGCCGACGCCCTCGACGACGATCTGGCCGGCGCCGCCGACGCCTGGGGCGGGGACCCGATCACCTGGACGGGCGCCCCTCTCGATCGCCCAATCAGCGTGCTCGGGGGGCCAACCACGAGGTTGTTCCTTCAGAGTGACCGTCCGGCGCACCAGGTCGCGGTGACCCTGCTGGACGTCGCGCCGGACGGGTCGGCCCAGCGCGTGACCTGGGGCCACCACGGCACGCGCGCGGCGGTCGCGGGTCAGGTGCGCCCGGTCGACGTGCGCCTGCGGGCGGTCGCGTGGACGTTCGCGGCGGGCCATCGGCTGCGGCTGGTGGTGTCGGCGAACGATCCGAGCAGCGTGTTCCCTTGGTTCGAGCGGTATGTCCTGCGGGTCCACCAGGACCCGGGGCTCGCGAGTCGGGTCACGCTCCCGCTCGCCGGCGCGGGGGCGGCGTCATAGCGGGGCCCATGACCCGCGCCCGCCCGCTCGATCCCGAAGCCCGCCGCGCCCACCTGCTCGAGGCGGCGCGCACGTGCTTCGCGCGGCGTGGCTACCACCCCACCAGCGTGTCCGACATCCTGGAAGAAGCTGGCGTCGCGCGCGGCACGTTCTACAACCACTTCGCGTCGAAGCGGGCGGTGTTCCAGGCGGTGCTCGGCGAGCTGACCGAGGGCCTCGCCACGGCGGCGCGGCCGATCGCCGTGAGCGGCGACATCCCCGATCAGGTGCGCCAGAACGTGCGGCGCGTGGTCGAGGCCGCGTCGGCGCCGTGGGTGGCCCGCCTGCTGTTCGCCGACGCGCTCGGCATCGACGACGACGCCGACGAAGCCCTGCGCGCGTTCTACCGCGCGGCGTGGGATCGGGTCGATCGGGCGTTGGCCCTCGGGCAAGCGCTCGGGGTGGTGCGGCCAGGCAACACCGAGATCCTGGCGCGGTGCGTCGTCGGCGCGGTCAAGGAGCCGATCTTCCACGCTGCGCTGATGGGGGTGCCGCTGGACGTCGACGGCGTCGCCGCCGAGGTGTACGCGCTCTTGACCCGCGGGCTCGTCCGATCCTGATCAGGGCTGCATCGGGGTCTCGTCGAACGCCGCTTGGGCCGACGGCCGCGCGAGGATGCGCAGCGCGAGCTCCGACTGGACCCGGTTCGCGCGCGAGCAAGCGCCGTGTAAACGCAGAAGGAACGCTTGTGTGAGCGAGGTGGGGCGCCCGTTCGTCTCTACGCACATCCGGGCCGCCTCGCGCGCCTCCTCCGTGGACGCGTGGATGAGGGAGCGGTGGTAGTGGTTCGTCTCGTCTTCGAGGATGAACGCGGCGGCTTCGTCGATCGAGCTCGCGTGGGTGCCCACGAGCGCCATCGCCCACCCGGGCAGTCCCCCCGACCAGTACGCGAGCCGCGCGCGGTCGTGCGGGTCGTCCCGATGGGTGAGGGCCCCGAGGTCGTCGGCCGACCATGGGTGGAGATCGACCACCGGGAAGCTCGTGCTGCGCGTCTGGCCCTCCCGCTCGGGCTCGTCGACGAACAAGCACGTTGCATGTTTGCTTGCCAACGATCGCACACACATGTCGACCCAGGCCGGTGACAGGTACCGGCGGGCGCGCGGGAGCCCGTCGAGCACGTACAAGGTGGACGACGTGGCGCCATCGAGGCCGGCCAGCGTGAGCTCGGTGAACAGCTCCTTCCGGTTGGGCCGCGGCCCGGCGTTGAGGTCGACCCACCGCACGTCCCCGACGACGCCGCGCCAGACCTCGGAGAGCAACCGGCCGGCGGTGGTGGTGCCGCCCATCCACGGCGCCCGCAGCCACACGGGCCGGCCGGCCCGCAGGTGGGAGAACACGGTGTGCAGCTCCCGGCGGACGACGCCGGACATCGGCGTGGACTCCAGGCGATAGCCTTCTTGCCAAAGCGTGCGCAGGTGCTCGGGGTGCTTGGGGTTCTGCTCCGTCTTCTTTCGGAGCTGGCTGACCGCTGTCT
>CAIUDO010000072.1 GCA_903897935.1 uncultured Pseudomonadota bacterium | reverse complement strand
GGTACGGGTCGGTCGAGGACGCCGTCACCGCGATGAAGGGCGGGGCGGCGGACTACCTCATCAAGCCGGTCGCGCGCGACGAGCTGATGGTGGTGTTGGAGCGCGCGCTCGAGACCCGCGCGCTCCGCGCCGAGCTGGTCGCGCTGCGCCGGGAGGTCGAGAAGAAGTATGGGTTCGAGAACCTGATCGGCACCACCCCCGGCATGATCGTGCTGTACGAGCACATCACCGCCGTCGCGGACAGCTCGGCGACGATCCTGCTGCACGGCGAGACGGGCACCGGCAAGGAGCTGTTCGCCCACGCGGTCCACTACCGATCCGGTCGGGCGCGCGGGCCGTTCGTCCGCATCAATTGCGCCGCGATCCCAGACACCCTGCTCGAGAGCGAGCTGTTCGGGCACGAGAAGGGCGCGTTCACCGGGGCGGTGCGCCAACACGCCGGGCGCTTCGAGCAAGCCGACGGGGGGACGCTCCTGTTGGACGAGATCGGCGACATCGGCCCGCTGATGCAGGTCAAGCTGCTTCGGGTGCTCGAGAGCGGCGAGGTGTCGCGCCTGGGCGGTCGGGAGCCGCGAAAGGTCGACGTGCGCGTGATCGCCGCGACCCACCGCGATCTGCAAGCCGAGGTGGCCGCCGGTCGGTTCCGCGCCGACCTGTTCTACCGCCTCAACGTGTTCACGCTCCGGATCCCACCGCTGCGCCAGCGCAAGGCGGACATCCCGTTGCTGGCGGACTTCTTCGTCCGGCGGTACGCCGAGCGGAACCGACGCCCCGTGCCCCGGCTGCACCGCTCGGTGCTGGACCAGCTCGTCGCGTACCCGTGGCCGGGAAACGTCCGCGAGCTGGAGCACATCATCGAGCGCGCCGTCATCCTCTGCCGCGACGACGAGCTGCGATCCGTCGAGCTGCCCACACAAGACGCGGCGCCAGCGCCCGAACCCGAGCCGGTCGAAGGAACGCTCAAGGACCTGCTGGCCGCCTACGAGCGGCGCGTGATCGTCGCCGCCCTCGAGGCGTGCGACGGCGTTCAGGCGCGCGCGGCGAAGCGCCTCGGGCTGTCTAGGAGCAACCTCAACTATCGAATCATGAAGCTCGACATCAACCGCACGGACGTGAGCTACGACTGAACGCGGTTAAGGGCGCGGTGGAGGTCGCGCATGGCCCGCACCTTGTCTCGCGTCGATCGGGTCCTGCTGTCGCGCTGGTTCGGCGAGGCGCTGGTGCTGGTGGGCAGCCTCGTGGTCATGGTCATCGCGCTCACCGCGAGCTCGAGCGACGAGGTCGTGCAGCTGTTCGGCTACGACGTCCCGATCATGTGCACGTGGCGTCGGTTGTTCGGCGTCTCCTGCCCAGGCTGCGGCATGACGCGCTCGTTCGTCTTCATGGCGCACGGGGCGATCATCGAGGCGTTTCGCATGAACATGCTCGGCCCGCCGCTGTTCACCGTGGTGCTGGTCCAAATCCCCTACCGCGCGGCCCGCCTGTTCAAGATCCTCAAGGAAAACCCGGCGCAGCTGGTCGTCTCTGACCGCGGCCGCTGAGAAGTTGTCGCGCCGACGTGCGCGGCGCACGGTTGGTGTTAAGCGGCGTCCGCTCCCGGGCATGCTCGTGGCGCTCGGCCGGATAGCTCAGTTGGTAGAGCAAGGGATTGAAAATCCCTGTGTCGGGGGTTCAACTCCCTCTCCGGCCACCCCTTCATCACGCTGCTTCGCTGCCTTGTTCGTGGCGCTCCTCTGCGCCGCCGGCTGCGGAGACTCTTGCGAACGGCTCTGCTTGCAGGCCACGGACCGCGTCGCGGAGTGCCGTCCGGCCGCGTTGACGTGGGCCGACCTCGGAGCGACCGGCCGCGCCGACTTCACGAACCGGTGCAGGCAGCAGTGGGATCGCGTGTACGCCGATCTCGAGGCGCACGACCAGGACGTCGCCCTTCAGCTGTGCGAAGACGGCCTCGACGCCGCGGACGCCCTCACATGCGACGAGATCCTGGCGTTGTATGGCCTGCGGGAGTAGCGGCCACCGGAGCTCGTTCCCGTCCCGTCAGGTCGCGGCGCCGATCCGACCCGCGCGGCGGGCGACGCGGTCGAGCAGACCGTTCACGAACGCGCGGCTGTCTTTGTCGCCGTACAGCTTGGCGAGCTCGATGCCCTCGTTGATCGCGACCGTAGGCGGCACCTCGGGGCACCACATGATCTCGTACGCCGCCATGCGAAGCACGTTGCGGTCGACCACGGGCATGCGCTGAACGCGCCAGTTCGTCGAGCACAGCTCGATGATGGCGTCGATCTCGTCGCGGCGCTCGACGACGCCGCGCACCAAGCCCGCCGTGAACTCCATCTCTTCGGACTCCGGCGGGCGCGCGTTGTCCGCGATGCCCTCACCGTCGAGCAGCGCCGTCCACAGCGCCTCGATCGCCGCCGGCGCGGTGACCTCGCGCTGATCCACCAGGAAGAGCGCTTGCAGGGCAAACTCCCGCGCTCGGCGCCGTGAGCTCACGTAGACTCCCGCATCTGCGCCAACAACGAGACCATCTCCAGCGCCGCGACCGCGGCGTCGAAGCCCTTGTTTCCCGCCTTGGTGCCCGCCCGCTCGACCGCCTGCTCGATCGAGTCGGTGGTCAGGACGCCAAAGATCACCGGGACGCCCGTCTCCAAGCCGACCGACGCGACCCCCTTCGAGACCTCGGAGGCGACGTAGTCGAAGTGCGGCGTAGACCCACGGATCACGGCGCCCAGCGCGATGATGGCGGCGTACCGGCCCGACGACGCCGCCGCGCGGCAGACGAGCGGGATCTCGAACGCGCCGGGGGCGCGGATCAGGTCCACCCGCGACGCCGGATCGACGCCGTGCCGCCGCAAGGCGTCTTCGGCGCCCAGGATGAGCTGCGACGTGATGAAGTCGTTGAACCGACCAGCGACGATGGCGTAACGCCCGCCCGCGTCGACCAGCTGACCCTCGATGAGCCTCATGCGCCCCCCTCGTTGGCAGCGGCGCCGCCAGTGGCCGCAGACACGCGCAGCGGCACGCGCTCCACGATGCGAAGTCCGTACGCGTCGATGCCGACGATCGAACGATCGGAGCTCGACAACAAGCGCAGGTCGCGCAGGCCGAGGTCGAGCAGGATCTGACAGCCGGTGCCCAGGCTGCGCAGCGCGTCGGCGCGTGCTTGTGGGCGGCTCGTCGACCGGCCGGCGAAGTCGCGGCGGAACGACTCGGCGATCGCGTCGAGGCCGCCTCCGTCGACGTGCATCAGCACGAGCGCACCCGAGCCCGCGCGCGCGATCTCGGCGAGCGCGACGTGCGCCGACCGTGACGACGCGCTGGCGTCCGGGTCGAACCCCGCCCACGCGGGCGGCGCCGGCTGGACCCGGACCAGGGTGGCGTTGGGGCCGAGCGGACCACGCCAGACCGCGAGGTGCAGCCCGTTCGACGCACGATCCCGGTACAACGCGACCTGGAACGCGCCGATGCCGCGCACGTCGAGCGTGCCCGTCTCCTCGCGCCCGACGAGGCGCTCGTGCCGCATGCGGTACCGGATCACGTCGGCGACCGCGACGACGCGGATGTGGTGCCGCGCGCCGAACTCGAGCAGGTCCGGCAGCCGGGCCATCGTGCCGTCGTCCTTGATGATCTCGCAGATCACGGCGGCAGGCAGCAACCCGGCGATGCGCGCGAGGTCGACCGACCCTTCCGTCTGCCCCACGCGCTCGAGGACCCCGCCGTCTCGGGCGCGCAACGGGAACATGTGCCCCGGCGTGACGATGTCCCGCGGCGTGGCGTCGGGGCGGATCGCGACCTGCACCGTGCGCGAGCGGTCCGCGGCGGAGATGCCGGTGGTCACGCCCTCGCGCGCCTCGATGGACACGGTGAACGCCGTGTTGTAGGCGCTGTTGTTCTGCTGGGCCATCATCGGCAGCCCGAGCCGACGCACCTGCTCCGCGGTGATCGACAAGCAGACGAGCCCGCGCGCATGCACCGCCATGAAGTTGATCAATTCGGGCGTGATGCGCTCGGCCGCGACCACGAGATCGCCCTCGTTCTCACGATCCTCGTCGTCGATGAGGATCACGGCGCGCCCTGCGCGCAGGTCGTCGAGCGCGAGCTCGACGCGGCGGAGCGGATCGGGGTTCATCACGTCGAACTCGGTCGCAACGGCGTCGTTCATCGCAGAAAGCCGCTCCGGGCCAGGGTTTCAAGTGACAGCGACATTCCCGGGGACCCGCCGCCGGAGAGCAGTCGCTCCACGTACTTCGCGAGCACGTCGACCTCGAGGTTGACCGCCTCGCCCGGCCGCATGGACCCGAATCGGGTGGCTCGCGCCGTGTGGGGTACGACGTTGACACGGAACCGGCAACCGTCGCGCTCGTTGACGGTGAGGCTCACCCCAGCGAGGCACACGCTGCCCTTCGCCGCGATGTAGCGGGCACTCTCGGCCGGCGCTTCGAACCACAGCACGACGCTCTCGGTGGTGTCGGCGCGGCTGCGCAACATCGCGATGCCGTCGACGTGGCCCTGGACCAGGTGGCCACCGAGCCGGTCCCCGACGGCGAGCGCGCGCTCCAGGTGCACCGCCTGCCCCACGCGGACATCGCCGAGCGTGGTCACCGACAGCGTCTCGCGACCGGCGACCGCGTAGAAGCAGTCGGCGTCGAACCGCTCGGCGGTCAAGCACGCCCCGTCCACCGCGATCGACGCGCCGACGGCGATCTCGGCGATCGGGAGGGCCGTGCGGACCCCGATCGACAAGCCGCCGCCGCGCCGGTCGACCGCGCGAACCGTCCCAATGTCCTCGATGAGGCCGGTGAACATCAGGGCTCCCGCGCCACGCGATAGCGCAGCAGCACGTCGTCGCCCACGAGCTCGACCGACGGCGCGCCGAACCGCGGCGCGTCGGCCAACGACCCGACCGGCGGCCCGCCCAACCACGGCAAGCCACCCGGGAGGACCGTCCCCGCGACGTAGACGCGCAGCTCGTCGACCCGGCCGGCGTCGATCAGCGACCGCACCACGCGCCCGCCCCCCTCGACCCAGACGCGGTGCAGGCCCCGAGCGGCCAGCGCGCGCAGCACCTGGTCGAGGTCCACCCCGCTGGAGGCGCCATCGACGCGCACCACCTCGGCGGGCAGGCCCGGATCATGGGCGTCGGCCCTCCCGAAGACGAGCGCGCGCCGCGGGTGACGGAACACCGCCGCCTCTGGGGGCAGGTCGAGCGACCCGCTCACCACGACCGGGACCGGCTGGACGCCACAGTCCGCGCCGTCGGCGCCGCGCGCGGTGAGGCGGGGGTCGTCGGCGCGAACCGTGCCGGCGCCCACCAGGATCGCGTCGAACAACCGGCGCTCCGCGGCGCCGTGCGCGCGCGCTGCCGCGCCCGTGATCCACTTGCTCTCCCCCGACGCCGTCGCGATGCGCCCGTCGAGGCTCATCGCCACCTTACACACGACCTCCGGGAGCCCGCGGGTGATGGCCCGACCAAACCCAAGGACCAACCGAGCGCACGACTCGGCCCCCACGCCGAGCGCCACCTCGACGCCCGCCTCGCGCAGCAGCTCGAGCGACCGGCCACACATCAGCGGGTTCGGGTCGACCACGCCGACTACGACGCGCTGGATGCCAGCGGCGAGCAAAGCGTCGGTGCACGGCGGTGTGCGACCGAAGTGGCGACAGGGCTCGAGCGTGACGTACAGGGTCGCGCCGGCGGGATCGTGCCCGGCGGCGCGCGCCGCCGCGAGGGCCTCGACCTCGGCGTGCGGGCCGCCGACCGGGCGGGTGAACCCAGCCCCGAGCACGACGCCGTCGCGGACGACCACCGCGCCCACCGCCGGGTTCGGCGCGGTCGTGCCCAAGGCGCGGTGCGCCATCGCCACCGCGACCGCCATGAAGCGGTCATCGTCGGGGGCCGACACGTCAGCCCGCGGCCCCACCCGCGGACATCAAGTCGGACGGGTACACGGGGAACCGCGCGCAGAGCTCCATGACCTCGCGACGGACCGCGGCGAGCCGGTCGGCGTCGTCGCGGGCGGCGATGGCGTCCGCGATCCAATCCGCCACCTGGACGGCTTCGGCGACCCCGAGGCCACGGGTGGTCATCGCGGCGGTACCGACCCGGACCCCGCTCGTGACGTTCGGGCTGCGACGCTCACCCGGCACCGTGTTCTTGTTGACGGTGATGCCCGCCCGCCCGAGCGCGTCTTCGGCGTCTTGGCCCGTGCACGCCTCGCCGAGGTCGATGAGCATCAGGTGGTTGTCGGTGCCCCCGCTGACCAGCGTGAGCCCGCGCTCGATCAGGCGGCTCGCCATCGCCTGCGCGTTCGTGACCACCTGCCGCGCATAGACCGCGAAGTCAGGGGACAACGCCTCTTTGAACGCCACCGCCTTCGCCGCGATCACGTGCTCCAGCGGGCCGCCCTGAATGCCCGGGAACACCGCCTTGTTCATGGCGTTCGCCCAGTCGCGCGACGCCATGATGAGGCCACCGCGCGGACCGCGGAGGGTCTTGTGCGTGGTGGTGGTGACGAAGTCACAGTGCGTCACCGGGCTCGGGTGCACACCGCCGACGACGAGGCCCGCGATGTGGGCGATGTCCGCACACAGCACCGCGCCGACCTCGCGCGCGATCTCCGAGAACGCGGCGAAGTCGATGACCCGGGCGTACGCCGACGCGCCGCACAGGATCAGCCGCGGCCGCTCGCGCAGCGCGATCTCCCGCACCACGTTCATGTCGAGCCGGCCCGTCGCGACGTCGACCGGGTAGTGCACCGCCCGGTACAGCCGCCCCGACGAATTGACGGGCGAGCCGTGCGACAGGTGGCCGCCGTGGCTCAGGTCCTGGCCGAGCACGGTGTCTCCAGCCTTACACACGGCCAGGTAGACCGCGGCGTTGGCCTGCGCCCCGCTGTGGGGCTGTACGTTCGCGCCGTCGCACCCGAACAGCTGCTTGGCCCGGTCGCGCGCGATCCGCTCGACGACGTCGACGTGCACGCAGCCGCCGTAGTAGCGCTTCCCGGGCAGCCCCTCGGCGTACTTGTTCGTGAGCACGGTGCCCATCGCCTGCAGCACCGCGACCGACACGTAGTTCTCCGACGCGATCAGCTCGAGCTCGTCTTGCTGACGGTGGAACTCCGCGACGATCGCCTCGTAAATCTCGGGGTCGAAGCTGCTCAACGGTCCCATGGCTGCGCTCCGCTCACCCGCGGCGCACGCCGCGAGGCCGGCCTCCCTATCCGGCGTCGCCCGCGCGTGCCGCGTCGAGCGCGACGATCCCACCAACCCGCCGCGCGTGCCGCCCGCCCTCGAACGTCGTCGTGAGCCACGCGTCGAGGATCGCCTCCGCGACGCCGCCCCCGACGACCCGCGCGCCGATGCACAGCACGTTCGCGTCGTTGTGGGCGCGGGTCATCGCAGCCGAGAACGGCTCCGCGACGACCGCGGCGCGCACGCCCGCGATCTTGTTGGCCGCCATCGCCATGCCTTGCCCGGTGCCGCACACGAGCAGCCCGGAGTCGGCGCGCCCCCCCGCGACCGCGCGCGCGACCTGGACGGCGAAGTCCGGGTAGTCCACCGACGCCGGGCCATGCGTGCCGAAGTCGACGACCTCGACGCCGCGCGCCCGAAGGTACACCACCAAAGCGTCTTTCAGCGCGACACCGGCGTGATCCGCCCCAACCGCGACCACCATCAGCCCTCCCATCGCTCGAACACCACCGCCGAGTTGGTCCCCCCAAAGCCGAACGCGTTGGAGACGACGACCCGAGGCGCCACGCTCCGCGCGACGCCCGGCACGTAATCAAGGTCACACGCTGGGTCTGGGTCCGTCAGATGCGCCGTGGGGGGTACGACGCCGTCGAACAGGACCCGAGCGCACGCGACCGCCTCGACCGCGCCGGCCGCGCCGAGCAGGTGCCCGGTGACCCCCTTCGTCGAGCTCACCGCCAGCCGGTCCGCGTGGGCGCCGAACACCGACCGGATCGCGCGGGTCTCCGTAGGGTCGTTCATCGGCGTGGAGGTGCCGTGCGCGTTGATGTAGTCGACGCTCTCCGGGGATCGACCGGCGCTCGCGAGGG
>CAIUDO010000071.1 GCA_903897935.1 uncultured Pseudomonadota bacterium | reverse complement strand
CTCCACTTCCTCGCGCTGCAGACGCTCAAGCCTTTCTTTGTTAATCTTTCCAAATGGCGTCACCAGATTACCTTCAGCATCCAACTCGCGTGGTCCGCCTTGACCGCCGGCTTGCATGCCCTGCATGAACTTGCGACGTTCCCGGAGCTTGCTGGCTGCTTCTTCAGGATCGCACGACGCGTCGATACCCAGGTAGGCCAACAGGTGCGGCGCGCCGACGATGGAGCAGAACTCGGCGGCGGATTCGAGATGTCGAGCGTCCATGCGGGGCAGGCCAGTGATGGGCGATTTTTACCGCCGCGAGGTCAAAGGGGCAAACGGCGGGCCGAGAGATGGCCTGCGCCGGCTCACTCTACCCGCATGCTGCGGGTTCGCTCGCGCGCGCGTGCGAGCTCGTGGTCGTCGAGGGAGCCGTGGAGTCGAATGACCCCCTCGCGCGACGCCCCGGTCTCGACGTCGATCACCTGAACCTCGAGGATCTGGTCGACTCCGTATCGATAGATCACCTCAATCGGCGTGCCGCGGGGTCGGGGAGGGAGGTCCCGCAGCTCCACCTTGCCGATGACGACCACCTCGTCGCGCTTCGAGCCCTTGCCCTCGGTGACCTCGACGCGCACCGCCGTCATGCTCTCGTACGCGTACGCGAACCGGCCGCGGTACTCGTGGGGCACCGGCTGGCCCTCGGGGATCAGCTCGACGACGCGCTCGTTGCGCTGTCGGTCCAAGACGACGATCCCGAGCGGGTGGCTCGTGACGTCTTGAATGCGGACACCGCGGGACGCCGCTGCGGCGGCCTCCATCGCGATGTGCCCTCCGTACGCGAGGCCGACCACCGCGCCACGCGGCGCGACGCCAGGGCTGGGCGGGGGCGGGAGGGGCCGAGAAGGCCGCGGGGCATCCGGCGCGGGCGCGCGCAGGCCAGGGTGGTGCGGCCGATGCCGGAGCACACCCGCGAGCGCGGCCCCCAAGGCGACGCATTCGTCAGGGTTGAGGTCGGTGTTCGCCGGTCGACCGAACTCGCGCTCGATGAACGCGCGGATCATCGGCATCCGCGTCGAGCCGCCGACCAGCAGGACCTCGTCGAGATCGCGCCACCGGCACTTCGCGCGCTCGAGAACCAGCTCGCAGGTGGTCGCGCACTGGGCGACGAGATCGGCGGTCATCCCCTCGAACTCGGCGCGGCTCACTCGGGAGACGGTGCGCCGCCCGCCGACGTTGACCGGTACGACCGCGTGCTCTTTGCTCGACAACGAGATCTTCGCGGCGAGCACGCGCTCGTAGAGCTCCTGGTACGCGATCGCGTCGTCGCGTGGGTCGACGCCGTTCGTCGCGACGAACTGATCGGCCACGAAGTCGAGCAGCCGGTCGTCCCAGTCCTTGCCGCCGAGCTCGGCGTTGCCGTCGGTGGCGATCGCGGTCAGGTCGTCGCCCTCGACCACCATGATCGTGACGTCGAACGTCCCGCCCCCGAGATCGAACACCATGATCTTCTTGCGGTCGCCGAGGCGGCTGATGCCCCACGCGATCGCCGCCGCGGTGGGCTCGTTGATGATCGAGAGCACGTTGAAGCCCGCGATCGCCCCTGCCTCCGCGGTCGCGCCGCGCTGCGCCGAGTTGAAGTAGGCAGGCACCGTAATGACGGCGTCGCGGACCTCGTGCCCGAGCCGCTCTTCGGCGTCGTCCTTGAGCTTCCGCAGAATGAGCGCGCTGATCTCCTGCGGCGTGTAGGACCGCTCGTAGAAATCCAGCACGAAGTCGGCTTCGCCCATGCGGCGCTTGATGAAGCGCACGACGTTCTCCGGGTCGACAACGACCATCTTCACGGCTTCGTCGCCGACAACACACGCGTTGGAGTCGTAGAAGTGCACGACCGAGGGGGTGGTCGGGTGGCCTTCGGCGTTGGTGATGATCTCGGGCTTGCCGAACCGGTTGACGATCGCCGTCGCCGAGAAGGTGGTGCCGAGGTCGACGCCGAGCACGACGCCCTCCTCGTCACTCATGGGGCGCCCCCGTCCTTGCCGGTCCGACGCAGTCGATGGATCACGACCTCTTCAGGGCGAATTTGGCGACCGGCCCGCTGGAAGCCGCGCTTGAGCACCTGCGCGACGCGGTAGTCCTGTGCGGGGGCGTCGGTGTCGACGACCTTGACGGCCTTGTGGATCTTCCGATCGAACTTGTCTTTGGCTTCGATCGGCACGACGTCTCGGCGGTAGAGAAGCTCCAGGAACTCGTCGACCAGGTACTGGCAGGCGTCGACGATGGCCTCCTGGGACATCTCGCCGCGCTCGAGGCTGTCCTGGAACCAGAGCAGGCTGTCGTGGAACAGCAGCAGGTCGAGCAGCAGCGGCTTCTCGGCCTGGAACAGGAAGTCCTCTTTGTACTGGCGGAGCTCCTCGTAGAGCTGATCGAACGCGTGTTGGCGAACGCGATCTTCGGAGTCGGTCGAGGCGCGGACCTGCTCGCGGAGGGACTCGATGGCCGAGCGGAGTCCGTCGGCGTCCCCGATGCTCTTTTCCTCAGCCACTCCCCACCCCAGCGCTGCCGGCGAGCTCGGTCGCCAGGTTGATGAACGTGCCCTCGAGCTGCAGCGACTCGCCGCAGAAGTGGAAGTCGGAGGCCTGTGACGCGAGGGAGCGCAAGAAGTCCTGCTTGACCTCCTCGCCGACCCCGACCGTGATGAGGCGGGCGCCGCTCGTGCGGATGCGGTGCGCCTCTGCCAGCGTGCCGTCGGGATCGTCGGGGTGACCGTCCGTCATGATGACGAACACGCGCTGCACCCCAGCCCGCGGGCGGAGCAGGTTGCGCGCGTCTTGCAGCCCTTCGCTCATCGGCGTCGACCCGATGGGGGACAAGCTCTCGAACGCCGCGCCGAGCCGCCGCAGATCCGACGTTGGCGCGGTCTTCACGCCGCCCGGGAACGCGATGACCGCGACCTGGCGGTTCGGCTGGGCCAACGCGAGCTCCGCGAAGGTCCGCGCCGCGCGTCGCGCGTCTTCGATGTTCTGGCCGTACATCGACCCCGAGCAGTCCATGATCAGCGCGATCTGCATCGGGGCGCGGTTGTAGGCGAGGTCTTCCAGGGTGACCTGGCCCGCCGCGAGCCGGTGCGGCAGCACGTTGCCGCTGACGAGGTCCATCGCCTCGACCTCGACGATGCCGTTGGCGTTGTAGCGGTAGGTGACCGACAACCGGCTCTGGCCCGCCTCGCGCGCCGGGATCCCGTAGAACTCGAAGTGCCCGAGCACGCTGCAATCGAGCGGGTTGTCTTGCTCCCCCTGGACCAGCCACAAGTCGATGGTCGTCTGGCCGTCGTGCGTGGAGGCGTAGTCGTCTCGGGTGCGCTCGGCCGGGATGCGGGTGTTGCGGTTGATGATCCGCGAATTGTGGAGCTTGCCATCGCGATAGACGACCATGCCCAGGCTGTGGGACGTGACGTCGTGCGTCTGGATGTCGACCGGCGGGGCTTCGCCCGACAGCCGCGCGGCCTCCACCGCGGCGGTCAGGGCGGCGCCGAGCGCCACCGCCTCGTCGGGCGAGATGTCGGACTGCGGCGGGCGCCGGAAGATGCGCTCGAGCATGCGCCGCACCATCGGCATGCGGGTGGAGCCGCCGGACAGCAGCACCACGTCGATGTCTTCGGGGCGGGACCGAGCGTCGTTGAGGACGTCGCGCGTGATCTTCTCGCAGCGATCGACCAGGTCCTGGGTGAGGCGCTCGAAGTCCTCGCGACCGATCGCGATCCGGAGCACGCGGCTTTGGAAGTCGGTGAAGATGTTGACGCGGGGCCGGCGGGTCAAGCTGATCTTTGCCGAGACGCACTTCTGCCGGATGTCGTGCGTGGCGGCGAGGTCCTTCAGCGGGTCGAGCCCGTGCTTCTCTTCGAACGACTGCGCGACGAATCGGATCAGGCGGTCGTCGAAGTCCTTGCCGCCGAGCAGGTTGTCGCCGCCGGTCGCGACGACGTTGATCTCGCCGGCCGAGAGCTCGCAGATGGTGACGTCGAACGTACCACCGCCGAGATCGAACACGAGCACCCGGCCGGTCTTCGTCGGGTTCGCGAGCCCGTACGCGAACGCCGCGGCGGTGGGCTCGTTGATGAGCTTGAGGACCCGCAAGCCCGCCATCTCGCCAGCTTGCAGCGTAGCGCGGCGCTGCAGGTCATTGAAGTAGGCGGGGACCGTGATCACGGCCGCTTCGATGCGCTCCCCGAGGCGCTGCTCTGCGTCGTGTTTGAGCTTTTGAAGGATCAGGCTCGAGATGGCGGGCGCGGACCATTGCCGACCCCGGTACGAGAACACGGGCCCATCTTCGCCCATGTGGCGCTTGACGAACTCGACGACCTGCTCCGGATAGACGACCGCCGCCTGTTTGGCGTAGTTCCCCACGATGATGTCGTTGTCCTCGAACAGGACGACCGACGGGGTGATGCGATCGCCCTCCGCGTTCGGGAGGATCTCGGCCTGCCCGTGACGGTTGACGTATGCGACCGCTGAGAATGTAGTACCGAGGTCGATTCCGACCACTGCGCCGCTCGACATGGGGACGCGACCCTCCGCAGGGGCCCGCACGCCGAAGCTCCGCGGCGGCCCGTGCCTGCGCGGCAGACTATATCGACGGGACTGGACCGCACAAGGTGATCGTCGGATGTCGTGGATCGTATTGGCGTCGGCGAGCGCTGCTCGCGCCAGGATGTTGCGCGAAGCTGGGTTTCAGGTGGAGGTGGTCCCCTCCGGCGCACCCGAAGATGACCTCCCCCACGATGACCCCCACGCCCTCGCGGGCGCCCTCGCACGGCGCAAAGCGCTCCACGTCGCCGCGAGCCGCCCCGGTTCGTGGGTGCTCGGCGCCGATCAGGTCGTGCACGACGGCGCGTCCGTGTTCGGCAAGCCGCGCTCCGTGGTCGACCACGCCGCCACCCTGCGCGGGATGCGGGGGCGCAGCCACACGCTCGTGTCCGCGTTCTGCGTGGTCGCGCCGGGCGGGGCGGTCACGGTCGGCGACGCCCGCACCACGCTCCGGGTCCGTGCGGACGTTGGCGACGATGAGATCGACGCCTATGTGGCCAGCGGCGAGGGGCGCTGGTGCGCGGGGGGCTACGCCGCCGAAGGGCACGGCGCCTTCTTGTTCGAGGCGATTGAGGGGGACTGGTTCAACGTGTTGGGGCTCCCTCTGTTCTCCGTGATGAGCGTGCTGCGGAGCTGCGGCTGGCGCTACGCCGGCGGCGGGTGGAGCGTCGCGTCATGACCCCAGAACAAGCGGTAGAACTCGCGGATCTGGTCGCGTCGATCCGCGCGTCGGTCGAGGACGCCGCCGCGCGCTTCGCGGTCGTGGCCGCCGGCGCGCTGAATCTCCCCGAGGTCGCCGCGAGCCCCGAGCGCCACGAAGAGGTCGCACCGCCGTCGACCGACGAGCAGGCGTCGATCGAGGCGCGCCTCGCGGCGGCGGCGTGTGAGCGCTGCCCGCTCGCGCGCGGGAGGCGCCGGGTCGTCACCGCGGAGGGGCCTCATCAGGCGCGCCTCGTCGTGGTCGGCCCACCGACCACGTTCGCCGACGAGCGCGACGGGGCTTCGATGTCGGGCGAGCCAGCGGTGATGTTCGAGAAGATGCTGACCGCGGTGGTCGGGGTGCCCCGCGACGAGGTGGTCGTCGTGCCCGCGGTGATGTGTCGGCCGCCGGACGGGCGCGCGCCCACGCCGAGCGAGGCCGCGGCGTGCCGGCCGATGGTGATGGCGCAAGTGGTCGCGGCGCGGCCGAGCGCGGTGCTGGTGTTCGGAGAAGCCGCGAACGCCGCGCTGTTCGGGCCGGAACCGCCGCTCAAGCGCGTGCGCGGGCTGTGGCGCGAGCTCGAAGGGTGCCCGTCCGTCGCCACGTGGTCGCCGCACGAGTGCTTGCGTACGCCCGCGTTGAAGCGGGAGACGTTCGAAGACCTCGTCAAGCTCAAGGGCGCCGTCGCCGGGCCCTGACGCTACCGCTTGCGGCCGGGCGCCTTCGGGGCGGGTGCCCACCCGCGGAGCATGCCCTCGAGGGTGCCAAAGCCGCCTTCGTCCTTGCGGCTCCGCTTGCTGGCCGGCTCCGGCGGGCCTGACTCCTGGCCTTCTTCCGCCAGCGCCAGCTCCACGCGCTCGCGCTCTTCGTCGACGCTCACGACCTCGACGGTGACGGTGGCGCCGACCGACGGCAGCGCGCCCTTGACCCGGCTGCGGTGCAACAAGCCGCGGGTGCCGTGCCCGATGTCGACGAACGCGCCGTACGGCTCGGAGCGCACGACCTGACCGGTGATGACGGTGCCAGGGCTGAACGGGCCGTGCCACGGCTCACGCGACGCGTCGCGCGCGGAGACCTGGACCTTACGCGCCGCGGTGTCGACCCGGGTGACGGTGACCTCGAGGGTCGTTCCGGGCACGGGCGCCGCGTCGCGCGGGTAGTCGCGGCTCGGGAGCAAGGCTTCGACGCCGCCGACGTCGACGAACGCGCCGAACGGGCGCACGCTCACGACCGTCGCGGACCGCTTGGCGCCCTCGGTCAACGCCTCCCAGGTGGCCTTGGAGTCCTCTTCGGCCTGGCGCTCCAACAAGGCGCGGCGCGACACGACGATTTTGTCGCCGACCTCGAGGACCAAGAACGCCAGGGTCTGTCCGACGTACACGTCGCCGTCGGTCGGGCGCACGCGGTCGATCATCGACGCCGGGCAGAACGCACGCACCGCGCCGACGCGCACCTCGTACCCGCCCGGGTTGCGTGACGAGACCTTGCCTTCGACCGGGATGCCAGCCGCCATCGCCTCTTCGAGGAAGGCACCGGCCGCTTCGCCACCGAGCCGGATCGACAACAACAGCCCGGTCTCGTCGTTGGCGACGACCCACGCCGTGATCGGGTCACCAGGCGCGGCGGTGCGCGCTTCGGCGCGGTCGATCGTCGCGTCCGACTTGGCGCCGACGTCGACGTACACCTCCTCGAGCGTGACGCGCGTCACCACCCCGGAGACCTTGGTGCCGACCTGCATTCGTGGCCCGGCCGCGCTGCCGAGCATGATGCGCTCGATCTCGTCGGCGTCCATCGAGGCGATGGCTTCGAGGGCGCCGATGTCGAGTCGGCGATGCACGGCGTCGGGCGCCGCGGGCGCTTGGGGTGTCGCGAAGGCGCGGGGCGCCTCGGGCGCGGCCACGATCGGCGCGATGGCCTCGGCTTCGGCTGGCTTGGGCTGACGACGGCGGACCGCCGTCGGGCGTTCGTTCACGGGGCACCCATGGGAGAGGGGGATCGGCGCGGATCATGCCCTGGACCAGGGTCGAAGCACCGCGCCACACGAGCCGGCGGCTAACCTGACCGGAGCGTGAGCGCGACGCGCGCTCGTTGCTCGGGCGTCGGGTGGGGATAGGGGCGCGGTCGTGAACGATCCGCTGGCCGAATGGGACTACGACCTCCCCCCCGAACGTGTCCCGTCCCGTCCGCCGGCGGCGCGTGACGGCGGCCGGCTGCTGGTCGTCGAGCCGGGGCGGCCGTTCGTCGACGACGAGATCCTCGGCTTCTCCCAGTGGGTTCGGGCCGGCGATGTCGTCGTAGTCAACGACACCCGAGTGATGGCCGCGCGGGTGCGGGCGCGCCGCGAGACGGGCGCGCGCGTAGAGGTGCTCGTGTTGTCCCCGGGCCCCGGCGAGGTACCCGCGCTGATGCGGCCGACGCGGCGGGTGGCGGTCGGCGAGCGCCTCGCCGTCGAGCGCGACGGCGCCCCGACCGGGGTCACCTGCGAGGTGGTCGCGCGGGTCGACGACGGCTCGGTGCGGGTGAGGTTCTCCGATCCGGTGGTCGACGTCCTCGAGGCGTTCGGTGAGATGCCGCTACCTCCCTACCTCGGGCGCCCCGGTGACGCCGAGGATCGTGTCCGCTACCAGACCGTCTTCGCGGGGCCGCTCGGGGCTGCTGCTGCGCCGACCGCGGGGCTGCACTTCACGGATCGGGTGCTCTCGTCGATCGAGGCCCGGGGCGCGTCGGTCGTGCGCCTGACCCTGCATGTCGGCATCGGCACGTTCCGCCCGTTGTCCGCCGCCGACCTCGACCGCGGGGCGCTGCACACCGAGCCCTACGTGATCGGCGAGGGCGTCGTCGACGCCATTCGGGGGGCGCGAGCGGCTGGGGGGCGCGTGATCGCGATCGGGACCACCAGCGCGCGCGCGCTCGAGAGCGCGACCCCGAGCGGCGACCGCGTCCCGGTCGCCGGAGCGTCGTCGACGGACCTCCTGATCGCGCCGCCGTACGCGTGGCGCTGCGTCGACGCCTTGTTCACCAACTTCCACCTGCCACGCAGCTCGCTCCTGATGCTGGTCGCCGCTCGGATCGGGCGGGAACGTATGTTCGAGGCCTACCGTCACGCGATCGAGCGAGGCTACGGATTCTACTCGTATGGCGACGCGATGCTGCTCCTTTGAGGTGCGCGCCGAGCTGGGCGGGGCGCGCACCGGCGCGCTGCGTCTGCCTCACGGCGAGGTGCCCACCCCAGCGTTCATGCCCGTCGGGACCCGCGCGACGGTCCGCGGGCTCACCGCGGACCAGATCCGCGCGACCGGCGCCTCGATGGTGCTCGCCAACACGTACCACCTGTGGATCCGCCCGGGTCCGGATGTGCTCGGTCGACTGGGCGGGCTCCACAGGGTCATGGACTGGCGTGGCCCGATATTGACGGACAGTGGTGGGTTTCAGGTCTTCTCGTTGAAGAAGCACGTGAAGGTCGACGAGGGCGGCGCGACGTTCCGGTCGCCGATCGACGGCTTGGTGCGCTCGCTGACCCCGGAGGTGGCGACCGCGCTGCAGGAGGGGTTCGGGGTCGATGTGGCGATGGCGTTCGACGAGTGCATCGAGTTTCCGGCCTCCCGCGAGCGCGTCGTGCACTCGACGGCGCGCACGACGCGGTGGCTGCGCCGGTGCCTCGCTGCGCGTCGACACGCCGACCGCACCGCGTTGTTCGGCATCGTCCAGGGGGGGACGTTCGCGGATCTGCGGGCGGAGCACGCGCGTGAGCTCGCGGCGATGGACCTCGACGGGTACGCGATCGGTGGCCTGTCGGTTGGAGAAGACGCGGGCGCGCGCGGCGAGATGACGGCCGCCGCCGCGGCCGAGCTCCCGCGCGACCGCGCCCGGTACCTGATGGGGGTCGGGCAGCCCGTCGATCTGCTGCGCGCGATCGCGGTCGGCGTCGACCTGTTCGACTGCGTGCT
>CAIUDO010000070.1 GCA_903897935.1 uncultured Pseudomonadota bacterium | reverse complement strand
GCCGTCGGCGTCGAGCACCGCCGAGAACATGCCGATGGTGCGCCGATCGTTGGCCCATGCGGGCGCGCCGTCGGC
Organism: uncultured Pseudomonadota bacterium; assembly: GCA_903897935.1. Taxonomy (GTDB): domain Bacteria; phylum Myxococcota_A; class UBA796; order UBA796; genus CAIUDO01. The sequence goes on along the minus strand of CAIUDO010000070.1, from coordinate 9,388 downwards.
GTCGAACACCTGCTCCCCGACGACGATCTCGGCGCGCCCGTCGCGGTCGAGGTCGGCGACCACCGGGCTGCGCCAGGACGCCACCACCCCGTCGAGGGTGAACCGGGTCGCCCCGGTCGCGCCGTCGACGACCACGGTGTCGCCGATCACCTCGACGGTGCCGTCGCCGTCGAGGTCCGCGACGGTCACCTGGGGATAAGACTCCGGTAGGTCGAGCGGCTCGCTCACCCACTCGGTCGTCCCGTCGGCGGCGAGCGCGATCAGGCGGTCATCGGTGGAGAACGCCAGGATCTCGGAGGCGCCGTCGCGGTCGACGTCGGCGATCGCGGTCCCGCCGAGGCCGGAGACTCCAGGGGCGATGAAGTGGTAGAAGCCGGTGCCGCCGTCGAGCAGGACCAACGTGTCCGAGCCGAACGTGGTGACCGCGATGTCGGGCGTGTCGTCGGCGTCGACGTCGCCGTCGTGATCGTCGTCCGTGAGGTTGCCGATCGCGGGGGCGCCGATCACGCCGAGGCCCGATGGCGTGGTGTACCGCCACTCGACGACGAGGTCGCCGGGCGCGATGACCACGTCGGTCTCGGGGTTCCAGCCGTCGCACACGGGGTCGACCGGGACCGGCCCGGCGGGCGCCGCGGCCACCACGCAGTCGTCGCGCTGCAGCGGCTCGTCGGACCCGGTGTCGCTGGTGTCGGGCGGGCCGGTGTCGGGGGGTGGGCTGTCCGGCGGGTCGGTGTCGTTGGTGGTGTCGGTGTCGCCCGTGACTTCGCTTTCGACCGCGATTGGCGCGGAGTCGGAGGGGGGCTCGGGAGCAGCACCCGGTTCGCGGCACGTGCAGCCGACGAGCCAAAACCACGACGTCATGACGCCTCCCGTCGTGATGTGGTGCGGTCGCGCGCGGCAAGGACGCAAAGACTACGTCAGGGATGCGTCACCACAGCGCGCTCAGCTCTTCGGCGGGCGTGGCCGGGAGGCCGTCGATGGTGCACGACGCGGCCGCCCGGTCGTCGCGCCAACGCACGAAGGTGGCGGGGTGGCGGAACCGTCCGTTCGAGAGCTGGTTGAAGCGCACCTCGACCACGCGCTCGGGCCGCAGCGCTTCGAAAGCTCCATCTTCGCTCTTGCGCCACCGACTGGGCGCTCCGGGCCGTCGCACGGCGTCTTCCGGGGCGGCGCGCCACGGGTGCGGGTCTTCCGGGCCGAGCTGCCACGGGGCGAGCGCGTCGCGCAGCGCGATTCGGGCCTTGGCGGTGAACCCCGACACGCCGCCTACCTGGTGCAAGGCGCCGTGCGCGTCGTACAAGCCGACCAACAACGAGCCGACCTCGGCGCCGGGCGCGTTCTTGTGCCACCGGAACCCGGCGACGACGACGTCGGTGGTGCGGTCGCGCTTGATCTTGGTCCATCCACGTTTGCCGGGCAGGTAGGCCTGGTCGGACCGCTTCGCGACGACCCCGTCGAGCCCGGCGCCTTCGAACCGGCGGAACCAGTCGGCGGCTTGCTCGGCGCGCTCGGTCCACGGCGTTCGGATGACGAGCGGGCTGGTGCCACGCAGGAGGTCGGTCAGCAGGGCGCGGCGCTCGCCCAGGGGCGTGTCCATGACCGACCCGCCGTCGAGGCCGAGCACGTCGAACAGCACGACCCGGGTGGGGGTCTCGACGGACAGGCGCTCGACCCGCGACGCCGCCGGGTGGATGCGTGCTTGCAACGCGTCGAAGTCGAGCGCGCCGTTGAGGGGCAGCACGATCTCGCCGTCGACGATCGCCCGGGTGGGCAAGCGCTCCAACAGCGGGGCGCGGAGCTCTGGGAAATATCGAAGGAGCGGCTTTCCGTCGCGGGAGTGCAGCTCGAGGTCATCGCCCTCGCGCGCGACGATGACCCGGAAGCCATCCCACTTCGGTTCGTACGTCCAGCCGTCTCCGACGGGCACGTGTTCAGCGGCGTTGGCGAGCATAGGCGACGGAGCGTGCATACGGCGGTCTAGCCCTCGAACGAGCGCGGGTCGAGCAATCGGCAGCCCGCGCTCCGGGGCTCGCGGCGCTGCAGGGCGGATGTCGTGGCCTCGCGGCGATATGCGGAGGCAGGGGAGGGCGAGTGGACGCGCAGGAGCTGGTCGAGCGGTTCGAAGCGTTCGACGACTGGAGTGATCGTTATAGGTACGTCATCGATCTCGGGCGGCAGCTCCCGGACCTCGACGACGCGCACAAGGTCGACGCGAACAAGGTGCTGGGCTGCCAGAGTCAGGTGTGGGTCGTCGTACGAGAAGCCACGAACGAGCGCGTGGTGTTCGACGGCGACAGCGACTCGTCGATCGTCAAGGGGCTCATCGCGGTCTTGCTGGTGCTGTACTCCGGCCGGTCCCCCGCCGACATCGTCGCGATCGACGCGAAGCCCTACTTCGAGCAGCTCGGCCTCGCGGGGCACCTGTCCCCGAGCCGCGCCAACGGCTTCTACGCGATGGTCGCGCGCATCAAGCGGCTCGCGGCCGAGCGCGCGACGGGCTGACGCGGGCAGCCGATCGGCTCGCGGATCGGGTAGGCTCGCGCTGCGCGTGGAGAGGCTGATGAAGGCGATCCAGCTCGAGGCAGATTGGGATCCGAAGCCGCGGTACCGGGTGACCGACGCGGAGCGGGCGTCCGGCAAGGCGACGATGGCGAGCGAGGTGTGGCGGCACCCCAGGTTCGTCGAGGCGAACGTCCCCGATCCGGCGCCGGGCCCGCACGAGGTCGTGGTGCAGGTGCGGGCGTGCGGCGTGTGCGGCTCGGACACACACTGCTACGAGACCGACGCGGACGGGTACATCTTGTTCTCGGGCCCGGTGCGGCTGCCGGTCGTGCCCGGCCACGAGTACGCGGGTGAGGTCGTCGCGGTGGGGTCGCACGTGCGGCACCTGCGCGTCGGTGACCTCGTCGCCGCGGAGGGCATGCTCAATTGCGGGGTGTGCGAGGCGTGCCGCACGTTCCACCCGAACCAGTGCCCGCACCTCGAGATGGTCGGCTTCTCGGCGCCGGGCGCGTACGCCGAGTACATCGCGGTCGAGGAGCGGTTCTGCTGGAAGCTCGATGCGATCGCGGATCGGCTCGGCAGCGCGACGGCGGCCCTCGAGCTGGGCGCGCTCATCGAGCCCATCTCGTGCCCGTACAACGGCATGTTCGTGAGCGCGGGCGGCATGCGCCCCGGCGACCACGTCGCGGTGTTCGGGTGCGGGCCGATCGGCCTCGGGGCGGTGGCCCTCGCGCGGGCGGCCGGCGCGGCGACGGTCATCGCGTTCGATGTGTCGGCCGAGCGCAACGCCCTCGCGGTGGCCCTCGGCGCCGACGAGGCGCACGATCCCCGCGCCCTTGCGGCGGCCGGCACGAGCCCGGCGGCCGAGATCCGCCGGATCACGCGTGGCTGGGGCTGCGACATGCTCGTCGAGGCGGCTGGCGCCGCGCTGCGCACCATGCCCGAGATCGAGCGTTCGTTCGCTCCGGGCGGCAAGATGGTCTACCTGGGCCGCACCGGCGAGCGGGCCCCGGTCATGCTCGACGTGCTGGTCACCGGGGCGTCGTCGATCCACGGCGCGCGCGGCCACAACGGCGGCGGCTGCTTCCCGCAGGTCATCCGCCTGCTCGCCCACGACCGCATCCACGTGGCGCCGATGATCACGTCGCGTCGCCCGTTCGCGGAGTTCATGCAGGCGCTTCAGCAGTCCTGCGAGCGGACGGACGGCAAGATCATGATCCAGTACCCCTGACGTGGACCTCGGGCTCACGGATCGGCTCGTCGTCGTCACCGGCGCGTCTGGCGGGCTGGGTGGGGTGCTGGTGCGTACGTTGCGCGCCGAGGGCGCCCGCGTCGCCGCGCAGGGGTTCACCGCCGCGGCGTCATTGGCGGACGAGTTCGCAGACGATCATGGAACGAGCGTGATCCGTGCGGATCTGTCGGACGCCGCGTCGGTCGACGCAATGTTCCGGCAGGCGGAGGCGTGGGGCGGGCCGGTCGACGCCGTGGTCGCCGCCGCCGGGCGCTGGCCGCAGCCGCGGAGGCGCATCGACGAGACCCCGCCCGACGAGCTCGACCAGGCGCTGACCGACAACCTGCGCAGCGCCGTGTGGACGGCGCGTGGCCTGTTCGGGGCGCTCGGGCGCTCGGGTCCACGCTCGGGCGGGGCGTCGTTGGTGCTGGTGGGGTCGACGGCCGGGCGGTTCGGCGAGGCGGGGCACGTCGCGTACGCCGCCTCCAAGGCGGGTCTCCGCGGCCTGTGCCTCACGCTCAAGAACGAGATCGTGGAGCTCGACCCGGCGGGTCGGGTGAACCTCGTCGAGCCGGGCTGGATCGCGACCGAGCGGGTTCGGGGCGCCCTCGCCGCCCCGGGGGCGGTCGAGCGCGCCACCCGCACGATGCCGCTGCGGCGCGTCGCGGCGCCGGAAGACGTCGCGCGGGTGATCGTCGGTTTGTTGTCGCCGGTGATGTCGCGGCACCTGACCGGCACGATCGTGCCGATCGCCGGGGGCATGGAGGGGCGCGTCTTGTGGTGACGGTCCAACCGGTCGCTGCTCCCGCAGCGCGTTAGCCCCCGTCGCCGGCCGCGGAGTCGGCACGAGGAGGCCAGGTTGACGTCGCTACGCCCGCTTCCGGACGACATGTCCTTTCCCGAGCTCGAGAGGGGCATCCTCAGCCTCTGGAAGGACCGCGACGTGTTCGCGCGGTCGGTGTCGCAGCGGCCGGAGTCGAGTCGGTACGTCTTTTATGACGGCCCGCCGTTCGCGACGGGTTTGCCGCACTACGGCCACCTCGTTGCGTCCACCCTCAAGGACATCGTGCCCCGCTACTGGACGATGCGGGGCCATCGCGTCGAGCGCCGCTTCGGGTGGGACACTCACGGCTTGCCCGTCGAGATGCAGATCGAGAAGGAGCTCGGGCTGTCCGGGCCGTCGAGCGTGCGCGCGCTCGGCGTCGACGTGTTCAACGAGACATGCCGGGCGAACGTGCTCAAGTACACGGCCGAGTGGGAGCGCACGATCACCCGGCTCGGGCGGTGGGTCGACTTCCAGAACGACTACAAGACCATGGACCCGGCGTTCATGGAGACCGTCTGGTGGGTGTTCCGGGCGCTGTGGGATCGGGGCCTCGTCTACGAAGACTTCCGCGTCATGCCGTACTCGTGGCGGCTGTCCACGTCGTTGTCGAACTTCGAGGCGAACCTCGATTATCGGGAGGTCCAGGACCCGGCGCTGACCGTCGCGCTGCGCCTGCTCGACGACGACGCGTGGCTGCTCATCTGGACGACCACCCCGTGGACGCTGCCGTCGAACCTGGCGGTCGCGGTCGGGGCCGACGTGGCCTACGTTCGCGCGCGGCGCCCAGATGATCCACGAACGTACGTGATCGCCGAGGCTCGGGTGGCCGCGGTGCTGGGCGCCGAGGCCACGGTCGAGGCGCGCCTGACCGGCGCGGACCTGGTGGGGCGCCGGTACGCGCCGATGTTCCCGTACTTCGCGGATCGTGCGGCGAGCGGTGCGTTCGTGGTGATCCCGGCGTCGCACGTCACCACCGAGGACGGCACCGGCCTCGTTCACATGGCCCCCGACTTCGGCGAAGAGGACTTCAACGCGTGTAAGGCGGCCGGCATCGGCGTGGTCCGCTCGGTGGACGACGAGGGCCGGTTCGGCCCGGCGATCACCGACTTTGTCGGTAGGAACGTGAAGGAGGCGGATCCGGACATCATCCGGTACCTCAAGTCCGCCGGCGTCGTGGTGCGGCACGACACCATCACCCACAGCTACCCGTTCTGCTGGCGCAGCGGCACGCCCCTGATCTACCGGGCGGTCCCGGGCCGGTTCGTGCGGGTGACGGCGCTCCGGGAGCGCATGGTGGCCCACAACGAGACGATCCACTGGGTGCCCGAGGCGGTCGGCAACAAGCGGTTCGGCAACTGGCTGGCGGACGCGCGGGACTGGAACGTGTCGCGCAACCGGTTCTGGGGCACGCCGATCCCGATCTGGCGCTGTGAGGGCTGCGCCGAGGAGCTGTGTGTCGGCAGCATCCGGGAGCTGGAGGAGCGCTCCGGCGCGACCGTCGACGATCTGCACCCGCACCGCATCGACCACCTGACGTGGCCGTGCGCGGCGTGCGGCGGCGTGATGCGACGGATCTCCGACGTGTTCGACTGTTGGTTCGAGTCGGGCGCGATGCCGTACGCCCAGGTGCATTATCCGTTCGAGAACGAGTCCTCGTTCCATGATAATTTCCCGGCGCAGTTCATCGCTGAGGGGCTCGACCAGACCCGCGGGTGGTTCTACACGCTGCTCGTGTTGTCGACGGCGCTGTTCGACAAGCCGCCGTTCCGGAACGTGATCGTCAACGGGCTGGTGCTCGCGGAAGACGGCTCGAAGATGAGCAAGTCGAAGCAGAACTACCCGCCGCCCGACGAGGTGCTCGATCAGCACGGCGCGGACGCGCTGCGCGCCTACCTGATCGACAGCCCGATCGTGCGGGCCGAGCCGCTGCGGTTCGCGGAGCGGGGCGTCCGCGAGGTCGTTCGTAACGTGCTCTTGCCGCTCCGGAACGCGTGGTCGTTCTTCACGACGTACGCCCGCGTCGACGGCTGGTCGCCGCAGTCGGGCCTCGTGGGCGCCGCCGTGCCGGAGGTTCGGGACCGCCCGCAGCTCGACCGGTGGATCCTGTCCGTGCTGCAGTCGCTCGTGGCGGACGTGAACACGAACATGGAGGGCTACTTCCTCTACAAGGTCGTCCCCCACGTGGTGGGGTTCATCGATCACCTGACGAACTGGTACATCCGGCGCAGCCGGCGGCGGTTCTGGCGCAGCGCCGACGACCCGGCGTCGCGGCGGGACAAGGCGTCGGCGTACGCCACCCTCTACGAAGTGCTCGTTACGTTCGCGAAGATCCTCGCGCCGATCCTGCCGTTCACGACCGAGGCGATCTACCAGCACCTCGTCGTCGAACCGGGCTGCAGCGCGCCGGATCGTGACAGCGTGCACCTGTGCGACTTCCCGGAGGTCGTGGCGTCACACATCGATCCGGGCCTCGAGGCCGAGGTCGCGGCAGCCCGCGAGGTGGTGGGCTTGGGGCGCGCGCTGCGTGAGCGCCACCGCCTGCGCACCCGGCAGGTCCTGCGTCGGGTCACGTTGGTGCACGCCGACGCGGCCGTGCGCGCCGCGTTGCAGTCGCAAGCGGCGATCATCGCCGACGAGCTCAACGTGCAGGAGGTCGTCGTCACCGACGACGAGTCCGCCCTCGCGGTCCCGTCGTTCAAGGCCAACTTCAAGCGGCTGGGCGCTCGTCTCGGCAAGCGCATGAAGGAGGTCGCGGACGCGATCGGTCGGCTCGAGCCCGCCGCGTGGTCGGTGCTGCGCTCGGGCGCTCCCCACGAGGTGCTCGGCGTCGAGATCACCGCGGAGGACGTGCTGGTGTCGTTCGCGCCGAAGGGGGACGTGGTCGTCGAGACCAGCGGGCCGCTCACCGTGGCGCTCGACACCGAGGTCGACGACGCGCTGCGCGCGCTCGGGCTCGCCCGCGAGCTTACGCGGGAGATCCAGCAACTTCGTAAGTCGACCGGGCTCGCGGTGACCGATCGGATCCGCGTCGTGTTGCGCACGACGGACCCGCTCCTGGCCGCGGCGATCGCGCAGCACGGCGCGGTCGTCGCCGAGGAGGTACTCGCGGTCGCGCTCGGGGCCGGGGAGCCCGACGGCGCCGTCGAGGTCTCGGTGGACGGCGTGGGCTGCTGGATCGGGCTGACGCGCGCGGACGCGTGACGAACAGGTGTCGGCTGGATTACGTAGCCGGCATGCTTTTGTCCGTGCTGTTCGTCGCCTGCAAGTCGGAGGACTCGACCGCGTCGTCGTCGATCGAGGAGACGAGCGCGCCGGCGCCCACCGAGGAGACCGCGGTCCCCGATACGGCGGCCGTCGAGACGGGCGAGACCGGGCCCGCGGAGACCGAGACGGGCGACTCGTGGCTCCCGCCGCTGCCGGTCGCGGTGCTGACCGTCGACCCGGTGAGCGGGGAGGCGCCGCTGCGGGTCACGGTGGGCACCGAGGGGACCTCGACGGCGACGGAGGAGTGGTCGCTCGTGCTGGACTACGGCGACGGGGTGGTCGAGACCGAGGTCGGCGACGGTCACACCTACGTGGCAGAAGGGGCCTATTTGGTGCACCTGCTGGTGACGGACGCGTATGGGCAGGAGGGCCACGCGTACGCCGCGGTCGCGGTCTACCCGCCCACCTGCCCGGCGGCCGATCCCCCAGAGCTGATCGGTGCCCTCGACGACCCCGAGCTCGACGAAGCGAGCGGCCTCGCCGAGAGCCGGGTCAACCCGGGCTTGTTCTGGTCGCACAACGACTCGGGTGGCGACCCGAACGTGTACGCGATCGCGGCGGACGGCGCCGTGAAGGGCGCGTTCGTGGTCACGGGCGCCGAGCTGCGCGACTGGGAGGATCTGGACATCGGCGCCGACCCCGCCAGCGGGGCGCCGCGGCTGTACATCGGCGACGTCGGCGACAACGGCGCGGTGCGCGACGACATCACCGTTTGGATCGTCGACGAGCCGGTGGTCGACCTCGCCGGCCCGCGCGTCGACGGGGTTACGGAGCCCGCGATGGCCGTCACCCTGCGCTACCCGAAGGACGTGCACGACTCCGAGGCGCTGTTCGTCGATCCCGTCACCGACGACATCTACATCGTGACCAAAGATAGGTTCGTTACAGGTTTCACAGGCATCTATCGTAAGGCGGCGCCGCACGCCGACGGCGACGACGCGGTGCTCGAGCTGGTCGCGTCGCTCGACGTGTACGTGGCGCCGTACCTCGGCATGATCACGTCCGCGACGGCGGCTCCCGACGGCTCGGCGTTCGCGATCCGTGGGTATGGGCTCGGGGCGTTCGTGTTCCTTCGCGACGAATCGGTCGGCGCCTCGTTCGCCGCGATGCCGTGCTTCGTCGAGCTGCCGGCGAGCGACGGGCTCGCAGAGGCGATCGCGTTCGGCGCCGCGGGGACCCACCTGTACACGCTGCACGAGGGTGAGAACGCGGAATTGTGGAGCGTCGCGCTCCACTGACCGTCAGTTGGCCTGGTTTCGCATGTGGTGCGCGACCTGCACGAAGAACGCGCGCAGCACCTCGCGGGTGTGGGCGTCGGCGACGGTCTCGACGAGCGCCACCTCCATGCAGTCGATCCAGGCTTGGGCCTCCGCGGCGCCGATCGCGAACGGCATGTGGCGCATGCGCAGCCGCGGGTGGCCGCGCGCCTCGACGTACGCCGGGTCGCCCCCGAGGCGAAACGCCAGGAACCCGTACAACCGCTCGCGGCTCCCGGCGAGGCTCCTCGGGTGCATCGCGCGGATGGTCGCCGCTTCGGGCGCGGTCTCCATGACGTCGTAGAACCG
>CAIUDO010000069.1 GCA_903897935.1 uncultured Pseudomonadota bacterium | reverse complement strand
CACGGTCTGGAGCGCGTTCACCACCGAAGAAGGCGTCTGTCGTTGGTGGGCCCCAGCTGCGCGCGTCGACGCCCGACCAGGCGGCCGGCTCGTGTTGTCGCCCGCCCCCGGCGCGGACGGTGAGCCCCGGCCGGAGCAACGCGGCATGTTCCACGAGTGCCGCCCTACCCGCCGCATCGAGATCGCGTGGGACGCGTCGAGCCCCGACCCGATCACACGCGGCACCCGGGTGCAGATCTCGCTCGGCCAACAAGGCGACGAGACCCAGGTGATGATCCTGCACAGCGGCGAGCCCCTCAACGACGACGCCACCCGCTCGGCGATCGAAGCGGCGTGGAAGGCCGACCTGCTGCGCTTGCGCGACGCCCTCGAGGCCTGAGGCGGCGCTCGTCAGAAGGTGACGCTCACGTCCCCCGTGAGCGTGATCTCCCGGACCCCCGCGCCCGCGACCGCCGGGCTGGCGCCGGCCCAGGTCAAGAAGGGCAGGACGAACCCGGCACGCACGAGGGTGTCCCCCGGGGTGAGCGCCGCCAGCGCGCTGAGCGACCACGGAGACGCGTCCCACCACGCGAGCGACGTCTCCCCGGTCACCGCGAACAGCTCGCTGATCGGTCGCACGACCGCGCCCGCGAGCTCGAGCTTGAGGTAGTCGCGCGGGAACGGGTCGAACCCGCCGGTCCGGGTCCAGCCGAGCGCCCCGCGCCCGACGAACACGGTGCCTCCGGCCTCGCCGCGGGCCTGCACCAACACGTCGAGCCCGCCCCCTGGCCACGTGGCCTCGGCGCGCTCGACCCACGTCCACGACGCGCTCCCGAGCGGCACGCGCGCCCGCGCCCCCACCGCGACGGCGTCCGTAGCCAAGAGCCAGCCCCCGATCGCGAGGTTGCCGAGCGCGACGTCGCGCCCGCCGGGGGTGTCGAACGCGACGACCGGCACCGACACATCGAGCGATCCCACGTCGGTCGACCAGCGCACCGAGCCCATGAACGACGACGATCCGCCCGTGCTGCCGAGGACCGCCTCCGTCCCGAGCCGCACGCGCGACGGGCCCCACGCGTCCGCGACGCGGAACCCTTCGACGTGAACGTCGTCGGCGACGTCCGCCGCGCCCGCGAGCGCGCGTCCCCCCTGAAGCACGGCCAGAACGAACACCGGTGCCACGTCCCCTCCGGGCGCGATGGTACCGCCGTTCGGGCGGGGAGGCACCCGTTTCCAAACACCCCACCATGCGGATACGTCTGGCGACGGATGGGATGGTGACCCGCACACGCCCGCCGACCGCGCAGCACGTACCCCCGTCAGGCCCCCGATCACCTTGGTTCACCGAGGGTTATCGTCGGGGCGGCACGGCGCGTCGACGCGCCTCCGTGGTGGTCTCGATCCTGGTGCACGCGCTGCTGCTGCTCACCATCCCGATCACGGCGCGGCGCCCCGAGCCGCCGCCCGAAGACCCGATCGAGGCGCGCGCGCTGGTGCTGGTCACCGTGCCCCCCAACGAAGCCGTCGCGGCCGCCGAGGGCGCGCCCGGCCCACATACCGACGCGGGCCTGCCCGTCGACGGGGTCGATCTGGACGGCCTCGACGACGGTCCGCTGCTCGATGACGCGCTCGACGACGAGCTCCCGCTCGAGGCGTTGGACGACGCCCCCGTCGACGACGCCCCCGTCGACGACGCCCCCGTCGACGAGGCGCCCGTCGACGAGGCGCCCGACGCCCGTCCCGCGCCCGACCACAGCAGAACGCCTGACGACCAGCCGCCGCCCAAGGACACACGAGCGGAAGACGTCGACCGCCTCGACGCGCCGCCCCCCGACCGCGACCGAACCCGCGAAGCGCCGTCGCCAGCGGCCGCGGTCGCGCCGACGCCCACCGAGCGCCCCCGCGACGAGACAGACCCGACGGATGCTCATGAGCCGCCGAAGACAGATCCGACGTGGCAGGAGTTCGTGTACGTCGCCGACGCCACGCCCCCGGGTGCCTACGACGAGAGTGCACGCTTCGTCGCCCAGAAGTCGGTAGAGAGCGACCAAATGACGCGCGCGCGCCAGGTCACGCCGATCGCCGGGACGGCGCCCCCCGCCACCGAGGGGGCCGGCGGCCAGCCGGGCACCCAGCAGCCCGAGCTCATCGTGGGCGCGACGGCGCGGCCACGAGGCGCGCCCCTCGACGCCACCACCCCCGAGCGTCAGGAACAAGCCGGCGGCGGTGGTGGCGCCCCCGACGCCGCGGCCGCGGACCAGCCAGCCCCCGCGCACCAGCTCGGGCAAGCGGCCCACGACGCCGCGAT
>CAIUDO010000068.1 GCA_903897935.1 uncultured Pseudomonadota bacterium | reverse complement strand
GCTCCCAGGGTCCGAGGCCACCGCTTGGAAGGCCAGCGCCTGCCCCTCCGAGCCGTTGGGGTTGCCCAGCAGCCGCGCGATGGTCGGCGCGACGTTGCTCACCTCGACCACCGAGGCGCGCGTCGTCGAGGCGCCCTCGTCGTCGCTCACCGTCAGCGTCACCGTGTAGGTGCCCTCGTTGGCGAAGCGGTGCGTCACCGCCGCCCCCGTCTGGTCGGGCGTCCCATCCCCGAAGCTCCACACATAGCTCAGCGGGTCGTTCTCCTCGGCGGGGTCGCTAGCGCGGGCCGAGAACGCGAGGTTCTGGCCCTCGTCGCCCGCCTGGGGCGCGGTCAGCGCGTCCACCGTCGGCGCGACGTTGTTGACCACGACCTCCAAGGTCCCCTGCGACGAGCCATCGTCATCGCTCACCGTCAGCGTCACCGTGTAATTCCCATCCTCGGCGTACACGTGCGTCGGGTCCGTCAGGCCGATCCCACGGACAGGGGCCGAGCCGTCGCCGAAATCCCACGCGTAGGTGATCAGGTCGTTCCCAGGGTCAGAGGCGAGCGCGGAGTAGGCGAAGGAGGAGCCCTCGTCGCCCTCGGTGTCGCCGTCGAGACGAACCAAGGAGGGGACTTGGCCGCCGACGTTCACGGTGCGAGACAGCGCGCTGCTCCCGCCGTCCTCGTCGGCCACCGTCAGCACGAAGTTGTAGGCCCCGCTGCGCGTGTAGACGTGGCTCACGGAGGTCAGGTCCACGCCCGTCTGCGGCTGCGAGCCGTCGCCGAAGCTCCACGTGTAGGTCAAGGTGTCCGTCCCAGGGTCGCTCGCGGTGACGAGGTAGTTGAAGGTCTGCCCCTCCTCGCCCACGAAATCGCCGTCGAGCAGCCCGATCATCGGGGCGACGTTGGCGACCGTGACCGAGAAGGTGCGGCTCACCGTCCCCCCGTCGTCGTCGCGCACGGTCAGCGTCACGATGAACGCGCCGTTGTCGGCGTAGGCGTGGGTCGCGGCGCTCCCCGCCGTGTTGGGGGTGCCGTCGCCCCAGGCCCAGCTGTAGGTCAGCGGATCATTCGCGCCCGCAGGGTCGGTGGCCTGGGCCGAGAAGGACAGGGCCTGCCTCTCGTTGCCCGTCGCGGGGACGTTGGCGTTGGCGAGCGTCGGAGCGACGTTGCGGACGTTGACCGTCAGGGCCCTGGACGTCACGTCCACCCCGTCGGTCACGGTCACGGTCACGGTGTAGGCGCCGTTGTCGGGGAAGGCGTGGTTGACCGAGGTCAGGTCCACGCCTTGCTCGTTGGGCGAGCCGTCGCCGAAGCTCCACGCGTAGGTCAGCGCGTCGCGCCCTGGGTCGCTGGCCTGGGCGGTGAAGGACAACGACTGCCCCTCGTTGCCCGTGGTGTCGCCCGTGAGCGAGGCGATGACGGGCGGGCCGTTGGTGATGACCACGGTCGTCTGGCGCTGGGCGCTGCCGCCGTCTTCGTCGCTCACGGTCAGGGTCACGACGTAGGTCCCCGCGTCGTCGAAGGCGTGCGAGAGCGCCTGCCCCGTCTGGACCATCGAGCCGTCGCCGAAATCCCACGCGTAGGTCAGCGTGTCGCGCCCTGGGTCGCTGGCCGAGGCCGCGAAATCGAGCACCTCGCCCTCTTGCCCGCCCGCAGGCGCGCTCAGGTCGGTGATGGTCGGCGCGACGTTGAGGACCGTCACGCTCGTCGTCGCGCTCACGGTCACGTTGTCGTCGTCGCGCGCCGTCACGGTCAGGGTGTAGGTCCCGTCGTCGGCGTAGGTGTGGGGGCGGGGGATCACCGCCGAGGTCGCCACGGCCTGGAAGCGGCCCGTGTTGTTGGCCGTCCCGTCGCCCCACACGAGGGTCCACAGCACGTCATCGTTGGCGGCCTTGCCCAGCGTGAAGCGCCAAGTCCCCGCCGTCCCCTCGTTGGGCGTCAGCGGCCCGCTGAAGTTCGTGATGCTCGGCGCCACCTCCCCCACCGTCACCACCACCGTCGCGGTCGCGGTCCCGCCGTCGCCGTCCGACACGGACACGGTCGCCGAATAGGTGCCCGCGTCGGTGTAGATGTGGGTCACGCTGTCGCCCAGCTCCGAGGCGGTCCCGTCGCCGAAGCTCCAGGTGTAGACCAAGGGGTCGGCGTTGCCCGCAGGGTCGGTGGCCGAGGCCGTCAGCGTCACTTGGCCCGCCTCCTGCGGCTCGGCGGGGTCCACCCCCGCGAAATCCACGCTCGGCGCCACGTTGCGCACCGTCACCGTCGTCGAATCCGTCGCCGTCGCCAGCCCGTCGGTCGCGCACACGCG
>CAIUDO010000067.1 GCA_903897935.1 uncultured Pseudomonadota bacterium | reverse complement strand
GTACAACGCCACCTGATCACCCGAAGTACCGCCTTCTTCCATCCCCGCGCCCAGAATTGCCGCTAGCCAGGTTGACGGAGGCCCGGCTGCACCCCGAGCGCGTCGTTCAGGTTGCGCATCACGAGCGCACCTTCGGTGTAGCCGACCGAGGCGACCGGGAGGCCGTTCGCGACCGGCCCTCCGACCACGGTCGCGACGGGCGCGTAGGTGTCCTCCCACCCCCACGGGCTCGGCAAGTACGGCGCCCGGGCCACCCAGAACACCGATCGACCGGCGTCTTGCACGTCTCCGTTCGCCTCGGCCAACCCGAGCAGCGACCGGGAGCCGTCGAACTGCAGGCCGACCGAGCCCGGCCCGAACGCGTCGATCACCCGCACCGGGCGCGCCTCGTCGGACTCCGCCGCGACCGTGAGGCCGCTCGGGCCGCGATCCGTCCACGACCGGACGGCGTCGCCGTGGAACGGGACGAGGCGCCACACCGAGTGGTCCTCACCCGCGCCGAACCCGAACGAGTGGTTTCCCCCCGCCAACAGCATGGAGTCGTCCCGGACCGCGACCCCCTGGGCGTGTGATCCCGGCACCGGCATGTCGGGAGGCAGGGACTGCCACGTCTCCCCGTCCTCGGAGAACCAAGCTTCGTTGGCGTTTCCGGCGGGCCACCCGTTCTCGGGGTCGCCGTAGGTGTACCCGAACAGCGCCCACAGCTTGCCGTCCCACACCACGACGTTGTGCCAGATCTTGCCGACCCACGGCGGATCGGCGTGGCGGGTCCACGTCGCCCCGTCGGTGGTGGACCAGACCTCGTTGGACATCGTGGAGCCGGTGCTCTCGTTGTAGCGAGCGCAGCCGACCAGCCACAGCCGCTCACGGAACGCCACGAGCCCGTCGAGGATGCCGCAGCCGGCCCATCGGGTGTCGCTCGCGGGGGCGTCCGCGACCACCTGGAACCACGCGACGCCGTCGTCGGTGACCCACACGTCGTTGTGGTAGGTGTACTCTGCCGGATCACCGAGTAGATCCTGGCCTCCCGCCATCCAGAGCCGGCCGTCGTACACCCCGATCGTCTGCAGCGCGCGCTCGGACCACGGCGGCTCGGACGCGGCGCCCGGGCCCAGCTCCACCGTCCAGTTCACCCCGTCGGCGCTCGAGACGACGTCGTGGTTGTAGTACGGCAACCCCTTCAGGTAGCCCTGCCAGGTGTCGCCGCCGATCATCCACAGACGGTCGTTCCACACGACGGTGTTGTGGGCGTGGCGCCGCTCGAACGCGCCGTGCAGGTGAGGGAGCTCGGACGTCCACGTCACGCCGTCCGGGCTCGACCACACCTCGTCGGTGGTGACGGTGTCGAAGCCACCGTCGACGGCCGGGTAGGGGTTCCACCCGCCGACCATCCAGTACCGACCCGTCGACGGCAACCAGGTCGTCGTGTTGCCGTCGCGGGCGCGCCAATCGGGCGCGACCTCCGCGGTGAGGCGCTGCCACTCGTAGGAGGTGGCCGCGCCTTCGCCCACGACTCCGGACGCAGCGTCGAACAGGCGCGCGCCGTCGAGCTGAGCGGGGCTCCACACCTCGACCGCGCCCAGAAGCTCCGCCTCGGAGCCGCCCCGGTAGACGACGACGTCGACGCGGTCGGACAAATCGAGCGGCGGTGACGTCACGACGAGCTCGCGGTCGGAGCGGACCTCGATCGCGGCCGCGTCTACCCCGCCGAGCGTCACGCGGTCGACGGGCCCGCCCACCACGAACCCGACCCCGGTCAAGGTGAGCCGCGACGCGCCGAGCGGATCGGCGATCGTCGGGTCGACGGCGGTCAGCCCGAGCACAGGGTCGGCGCCGGTCTCGGACTCCGTCTTGGACTCCGGCTCGGTCTCCGTCTCCGTCTCGGGCGGGTCGGTCGTCGTCGCGGTGTCGATCTCCGACTCGGAGATCGGCGGTCCCGCGTTGGTTTCGTGCTCGTCCGCCTTACACGCGACGGCGACCGCGACCAGGATGGTGAGGCGCATCGGACCTCCAGCCCACGCGCCGCGTGAGCGTGTCTCCGCCCTATCTGCTCGCGCGCTCCCGCGGCCGGCAACTCGGACGCGCGCCCACCCTTCGTGGTGACCGTGGCACCAGCGCGCGCGTCGCGCGTCGTGGCGCCACACCCCCCAACGACCGAGGTCCCTTCGATGCTCGTCCTCTCACTCACGCTGATGGCCCACGCCTCCGACACCCTCACCGGGACCGTGTACCTGGAGATCGTCGACGACTTCACGTCCGACGGGTTCCCGTCCGAGGCCGCGCCCCAGCACGTGCTGCGGACGGACTCCGGCGAGCCCGTGGCGCTCGGCGACGCCGACGGTGTGCTCGCCGACCTGGGCTGCGCGCGCGTCGAGGTGTCGGGCGCCGCCGACAAGAGCGGGGTGTTCTGGGTCGACTCCGCCGCGTGCGTCGACGGCGGCGAAGAGCCCACCGGGTACGGGCCCGACGCCGTGACCACCACCCGCGACGCCTTGGTGATCCGCATCAACATGACGGACAGCTCGGTGGGACCGTCCGAAGCGGACCTCGACGCGATGCTGTTCGGTACGTCCGCCTCGGTCGACGCGTTCTTCGCGCTGAGCACGTTCGGGGGGGAGCGTCTGCAGGGAGATGTCATCTCGGTCGCGATACTGTACTCGGCGTCGACCTGCAATGTGTTCGAGCGCTTCGATTGGGCCGCGGCGGCGGAGGCCCAGGCCACGATCATGGGCTTTCCAGCGAGCGCCTACGACCGGATCATCTACGTCTTGCCCGATGCGTCGGTGTGCACCTGGGCCGGCATCGCGACGCAGGGTGGCAAGTGGTCCTGGATTCGGGACAACACCGACCCGCACGTGTACGCCCACGAGCTCGGCCACAACCGCGGCCTCGGGCACGCCAACGGGCTGTGGGAGTGTGTCGCGTACCCGTACTTCGATCGCTCCGACGCGATGGGGATCGACTACATCAGGTTCAACGCTCCGCACCTCGAGCAGGGGGGTTGGCTCGACCCGAGCGACGTCGTGGAGGTCACGACCAGCGGCACCTACACGCTGGAGGCGCTGCACCGCACGGCCGACGGGGTGCCACCGCGCGCGCTCAAGATCTGGGACCCGAGCTCGGGCGCGAACATCTACCTGTCGCTCCGGGAGCCGGTCGGAGACTACGAGGCGCCGATGACGCCGGACATCGCCAGCAAGATCTCCGTCCATCGGTTCCTCGACCCGATGACGACGCTGTCGGATCGTCCCACGCTGCTGGTCGACGCCCTGTCCGTCGGGCAGGACTACTGGTTCGCCGACGGGACGGTCCGCGTGCGGTTCCTCGCCGACTTCGGATCGACGGCGGACGTCCAGATCACCGTGCATCCCTGCTACATGGCCGTGCCGGTGTGTCACGCGCCGCCGCCGCCGCCGACGGGCTGCGGGGGTACCAACTAGCTAGTGGGGTGGATCACGAGTTCGCGCCAGAAGTCTGCGCCCCATGCACTTCGACGGTTCGCTGGCATAGATCGCCCAACTTCGCGAGGATCTCGTCCGCCGTTTTCGTCCAGACGAAACGGC
>CAIUDO010000066.1 GCA_903897935.1 uncultured Pseudomonadota bacterium | reverse complement strand
TCGAGCTCTATCGCACGTACGAGCCTTGCCTGGACCTCGCGGACGGCATGGACCTGTCCGGCTACGTCCGCGAGTAGGCCCGATCAGGGGATGAGCGGATCCGAGATGTGCAGGTCGATCTCGGCGGTGGCCGAGTTGCCTTGGGGGTCCGTGACCGTCGCGGTGACGTGGGTGTCTTGCTCGTCGAGCTCTTCGGGCACCGCGTCGTAGATGAGCAGCAGCCCGGGCGCCTCCACCGCGTCGCCGCTGCAGCGCCAGTTCACGTACGGGTACGAGACGGCGCGCGCCTCGCCGCCGATGGTGCCCTCGAGCACCGCGGTGGACTCCGATGACAGGTCGAACCACCGGCCGCGCAGCGCGAGCACGATGTGATACCCGCCTTGTGGCCCGTGGATCAGCTCGACGGTGGCGCCGTCTTCGACGGCTTCGTACCCGTACTCGCCGACCCCGATCGTGAGCTCGGTGTGCTCCGGGTTGGCCTCGCACGGGTCGCCCCAGTCTTCGCTGCTCGTAGGCCCGGTCTCGGGCGCTGAGGTTTCGGGCTTGGAAGCGCACGCGAACAGCCAGAAGAGCGTGATCACAGGACGATGGCCTCGAAGGTGAGCGGCAGGTGGTCGGACCACCGCGCGTGTGCCGGATGGACGGCGTAATTCGAGATGCTCACTGCGGAGCTGTGAAAGACGTAGTCGAGGCAGCGGTCGGGCGTGCCGCCCCACGGCTGGTAGGTGGCCCAACGCGCGCCGCCCGCGACGAGCTCCGCCGGGGAGAGGGGCGCGCGTAGCTCCCGAAACAGCGGCTCGAGCGGCGAGGCCTGCTCCGGGTACTCCTTGGCGTCGGCGCCGAGGCGGCTCGCGTGGTCGCCGGGCGGGAGCGCGTTGAAGTCGCCGGCGAGGATCCATGGGTGGCCGGCTCGATCGGCGGCGCGGGTGCGTTCGAGCACGGCGCCGATCTGCTTCTCCAGCGTGCCGTCGCCGTACGAGAACGCCGACAGGTGCGTGTTGAGCAGCACCAACGTGCGCCCGTCCGCGATCGGGACGTGCGTCTCCAGGACCGCGCGGCGCAGGTTGAACAGGCGGCGCACCCGCGACTCCGCCATCAGGGGCAGCGGCACGCGCTCGGCCCGGGCGACGCCGAACCGGCTGTGGGTCGCGAGCTGCATGTCGACGCGTCCGAGCCAGCGACGAGGCGGGAACGGCACGATCCTGGCGCGATGGTACGACGTCGCGGCGACGGCCGGGTAGCCCAACGCGTCGAGCGCGCGCAGCTCGTCGAGGCCTCCGGTGCGCGCGCTGCCGCGGTCGACCTCCTGCAGCAGCGTGACGTCGGCGTCGAGCGCGCGCAGGGCCAACGTGATCCCGGCCAGCGTCTCGAGCACGTCACCGACGTCGGCGTGCACGGCGTCCCCGCCATCGTAGAAGAACCTGCGACGGCGACCGGCGGCGTACTGGAGGTTCCAGCACACGCCTCGAAGCGGCGCCCCGGGCTCCAGCGGCGCGCCGACGCCAGGCCGGTCGACGGTCGGCGGCCCGGTCGGGTGGGGCACGCCGAGCAGGGCTTGCAGCAGCATGCGCGAACGCTCAGGGGACGGGGTGTCGGAACGTACCTCGCCACGCCCACTTCGGCGGTGGCGACGCCTGCGACGCCGCCCACGCGAGCTGGCGCCGCTCCGCGTTTAGCGCGACGAGCAAGAACGCGCCGACGAGCAGCAGGCTCAGGTTGGTGCCGATGACGCCGAGCGCCAGGAAGCCCCACGCGAACGCGGTGCCGACCCGGATGGCGATCTCGGTCGCCGGGATCCAACCGAGCCGCTTGGTGAGCAGCGCGCGCAGCACGCGGCCGCCGTCCATCGGGAACGCAGGGATCAGGTTGAACCCGGCGAGGATGAGGTTCATCACCGCGATGGAGGCGATGATCGTGCTCCCGGTCAGCCACGCGCCCGCGCCAGTCGTGGCTGCGATCGCGACGTTGACCGCCGGGCCCGCGATCGCGATGACGAGCTCCTGCTGGGCCGTCCGAGGCATCCCGCGGATCGCGGCGACGCCCCCGAACGGGTACAGCGTGATGTGCGCGGTGCTGATGCCGTAGCGGCGCGCCGCCAGCGCGTGCCCGAGCTCGTGCAGGACGACCGAGCCGAACAGCGCGAACGAGACCAAGGCGCCAGAGAACAAGCCGCCTACGCCGCCCTGAAACAACGCGTACAGGCCGACCAGCGCGAGCAGCGCCACGAACGACCAATGAACCCGGATGGGGATCCCGAACGCAGTCGCGAACTGCATGGCTCCTCCAATGCTGTTGGTTCAAGCTGATCGCGGATCACGCGGCCGGCTGTCTGGTGGTGTCACGTGATGCTGCGGGTGGGGGCGTCGATCACGAGCGCCGTCACGTTGTCGTGGCCGCCACCCGCGTACGCCGCGCGCACGAGGGACTGCAGGAGCTCCCTTCGATCCTGGATCGTGCCGATGAGCCACTCGAGCTCGGCGTGGGGCACGGCGCCCCACAGCCCGTCGCTGCACAGCAGCAGGCGGTCCTCCGGCTGCAGGCGATGCACGGTGACGTCGGCGCCGAGCTCGAGCTCGCCGCCGAGCGAGCGGGTCAGCATGTGGGCGCTCGGGTGGGCCGCGGCCTCCTCGGGGGTGAGGTCGCCGTCGGCGATCAGCTCGGCCACGACGGTGTGATCGGCGGTGAGCAGGGTGAGCACGCCCTCGCGGTACAGGTAGCAGCGGGAGTCGCCGACGTTGCCGACCACGGCGTGCATCGCGGCGCCGTCACCGGTCGCGCCCGCCGGCTCGGGCACCAGCGCCGCCGTCACGAGCGTGGTGCCCATGCGCACCCCCGCGGTGGACGCCCGGGACAGCACCTCGTGGTTCGCTTCGCGGGTCGCGACGGCGATGCGCGTGGCCATCCCGGCGGGCGTCGGGTCGGCGGCGCCCTCTCCCATGACCTGGCACAGGCGGTCCACCGCGGTCTGGCTGGCGATCTCGCCGCCTTCCTGGCCGCCCATCCCGTCGGCGACGACGTACAGCGCCGCTCCGTCGGGCAGCCGGCGCCAGCGCCACGCGTCTTCGTTGTTCCCGCGGACGAGGCCGAGGTCGCTCATCGCGGACGCGGCGCCGGACGGCTCCACGTCGGTCTCGGCCCCGAACAAGCTGTCGAGCGTGGTGCGGAACGCGGCCGGACTCGCGTGCGCGCCATGGGCGGCCCCGCGCAAGAAGCGCAGAAGATCCTCATCTTCAGGGGAACAGTACCGCATGAGCAGGCGGGCGAGGGCGCGCACGTCGCGGCGGGGCGGCTGCGACGTGTGCCGGTAGACGGCCTCGCGAGAGGGGAGGACCTCGAGCACGTCGGGATCGTAGAGGCGCGCGCTGCCGTCGGGCATCAACAGCACGTGCTCGGGCCCGATCGGGCCGGTGATCGCGCCGGTGTCGTGTAAGAACGCCAGCGCCCCGGCGAGCTGTCGGGCGAGCGACACCACCCGCGCGCGCCCGAGCGGCGACGGCTCGTCGAGGAGCAGCGCCTCACCGTTGTAGTGGTAGATCGTGATCATCAACGAGCCGCGGTACAGCATGGCGACCGGACGGACGAAGCTCGGGTCCTTGGCGCGGAGCTGCAACCACCGCTCCCACGGGGCCATCGTCGGCTTCGACCACCGAGCGGTCGCCAGGAACCGGAGGTCGACCAGCGGCGTGCGGCAGAACGTGCACGTGCGGGCCCGGGTGTCGGAGTACTTGTTGCCGCAGGCCCAGCACAGGCGCTTGTTCCACTTCGGACCCAGGTTATTGACCAGGTACAGCATACGCCCGGGAGCCGCGCGGACGAGCCGCTCGACCCGGAGGTGCTGCCCGATGGCGTCGCCGGGCGACAGGGGGGGCGGCAGGCTGCTGCCGCGAATCGGCCCGTACATGAGGAGTCCGGGGCCGATGGTCTCCGCTTCGATCACGGGTTCCCTCGTCCGGGCAGCATACCGGACGGCAGCGTCAAGCGGGGGATCGATGGCGTGGGGGGCGACGCCGCGTCGGGTGTGGCCGGCCACCGACGGTCCAGCGCGGAGACCACGTCGACGGCGGCGGGCCACCAGGGCATCGTCACGAGCACGTCGAGGAGATCGTCGGGCAACGGGCAGAAGACGTCGATGGGATCGGGCCCGTCGACGGACAGCGCCAACGCGTGCAGGGCGAGCCGACCCAGGCGGTGCTCCTCCCGCCAGAGCCGGTTCACCCTCGAGTCTCCGTGCACGGTGTCGCCGATGATCGGGTGGTTGAGGTCGCGCAGGTGCCGCCGAACCTGGTGGAAGCGCCCGGTCAGCGGGCGAGCGAGCACGAGCGAGCAGCGGGGCGTGTCGCTCGTCGCGACGCAGCGCGCGATCGTCAGGGCGTCTTTGTAGCTCCCATCCTCCATCTTTACGGGCGAGTCGATGACGACGTCGCCGTCGCCCCTGGTCCACCGGCCGCGCACGAGCGCCAGGTACGTCTTAAACGTCTCGGGGGCGTGCAGCGCCGCTTGGAGGCGGCGGGTGGCGTCGGTCGTCGTCGCGAACAACAAGCAGCCAGACGCCGCGCGGTCGAGGCGGTGCACGGCGTTCACGTGGGTGCGCGCGATGGTGCGTGCGCGCTGCAGCGCGGCGTCGCGGTCGGTGGATCCGGCGGTGCGATGCACGATCAGGCCCGACGGCTTGCCCACCACGAGCCAGTCGGCGCCCCGCCCGAGCACGATCAGCGGAGGCGCCTTCACGGGGTCAGCCGAAAGAACGCGGACGGTTGGTGAAAGTCAGGGGCGGAGCCCGGTAGCGCGACCGTCGACAGGTAGCGGCGCGCCGCCCCGACGCCGTGAATCGCGGTCACGTTCGCGCGCTTGGGCCCCGGGCCCAACCAGGAGAGCCACGCCGGCGGGACGACGACCTCGGCGCGCCACCGGTCGCGGTCGCGCGCGACGGTGAGCTCGAGGGGCAGGAGCGTCGCGACGGGGCGGCGCACCCCTTCCAGGTGCAGCACGAGGTGGTGGCCGCCGGGCCCCACCTCGATCTCGAGGTAGCGCACCGGGTCGGCGTCGTTCGCGAGGAACAGCTCGACGACCTCGTGCTCCCACAGCCGGTCGGTCGGTCCGGGCGCGGACCGCGGTGGTGGGTCGTGGTGGAATGGGGCGTCAAACCTCCACACCAGGCCGTCCGGCTCGCCGCGTGCGTCGTGCGATCGCGCGGACAGTCGGCCGGAGACGACCTCGGAGGCAGGCGCGGGAGCGCCGTCCCAGGTGCGGTCGACCGCAAAGCTCACGTCAAGACGCGGCATCGACGAGGTCGGTTGATTCGAGGACATGCGGGTGATCCGTTGTTCGAGGGCGCGCGCCGCGGGTCATGCCGGGCCCGGCGGTCCGTGCTACGTCGCGGACCGCCTCGTATCGTGGGTTTCGAGATCACAGGTACCTCCGAGCGGCCGCGGCTCGGCGCGGCGTCGGCCCCACGAGCCACGCTTGGCGTCTCGAAAGTGGAGTGTCGTTGAGCCATCCATCGGACCGACCGACCCTCTTCTCGCGCCTGGCCGACGTCGTGATCCGGCTCCGGGTGCCGATCCTGATCGTGTATGCGGTGTGCACCGCGTTCTTCATGTTCCAGGTGCGCACGAAGCTGCGCTTCGACTCGTCCGTGGAGTACTTCGCGGAGGGCACCGAGGCGCACGAGTTGTTGTTGAAGTTTCAAGAGGACTTTGGCAACGACACGTACCACATCGTCATGATCCGCGGCGACGTGTTCTCGCCGCCGTTCCTGGAGCGCCTGGCCAAGCTGCACGCGTCGCTCGAGGAGTTCTCGGTCGACGGCCCACGGCCGAGCGCGCCGGTCGCGCCCGTTGACGCCCCGGCCGCCGATCCGGACGCGCTCGGGTTCGGTCCGCCGCCAACGCCCGCCCCAACGGGGGACCCGGACGCGCTCGGGTTCGGTCCGCCACCAACGCCCGCCCCGTCGGGGGACCCGGACGCGCTCGGGTTCGGTCCGCCGCCGACCCCCGCGCCGTCGGGCGACCCGGACGCGCTCGGGTTCGGTCCGCCGCCCGCGGCCGCCCCGGCCGAGAACACCGACGCCATCGGGTTCGGCGCGCCCGAGGTCGCCGCTGAGGCTGCCGCGGAGCCCGAGCTCGGGTCCGTCTCGCACGTCGAGGAGGTCACCAGCCTGATCAACGTGCGGCAGACGGTCTTCGAAGGCGGGGCCGTGCGTGTGCGTGGCCTGATGGAGACGATGCCCACCGCCGAAGAGCTGCCCGCGCTCAAGGCGAAGGTGCTCGCGGATCCCGCGCTGGTCGGCAACGTGGTGGGGCCGGAGGGCCGCCGCGCCGTCATCATGCTGCGCACCACGGCGGTGGACTTCGAAGGCCGCGAGCGGGCCTACCACGCGCTCAACGAGTGGGTGGCGCCGTTCCGGGAGCCGGGGTTCGACGTCGCGGTCACCGGGATGCCCGCCTTGAACGCCGAGCTCGTGGGCACGATGCAGCGCGACATGCGCCGCTTGATCGCCTCGGCCTACGTCGTCATGGGCCTCGTGCTGCTGCAGCAGTTCCGGTCGTGGCGCGGCGTGGTGGCGCCGCTGTTGGTGGTCGGCTTGTCGTCCGCCTGGACGCTCGGCCTGATGGCGTTCTTGGGGGTGCCGGTCACGCTGCTCACCAACATCATCCCGGCGTTCTTGGCCGCGGTCGCGATCGGCGACTCGATCCACATCCAGTCCGTGTACCGAGAGGGGCGCACGAACGGGCACGATCACCTCACCGCGATCCGGTTCGCGGTCGCGTCGACGGGGTGGCCGCTCGTGTTCACGTCGCTGACCACCATGGTCGGCATGTTGTCGTTCTTGAGCGCGAAGATGGCCGCGATCGGCGAGATGGGCGTGTTCACCGCGTTCGGCGTCGGCGTCGCGCTGTGCGCGTCGTTGTTGTTCTTGCCGGCCGCGATGGCGGTCGCGGGCGACATGCGGTTCCCGCCGGTGCCGAAGGGGTCGGGCAACCAGGACTGGATCGACCGGGTGCTCGTGGGGTCGACGGGCCTGTCGGCGCGGCGCTCGTGGCCCGTGCTGGTCGGGACAGCCGTGCTCGTCGCGTTCATGGGCGTCGGCGTGGCCCAGATGAAGGTCTACCACAACCCGCTGACCTGGCTCGCCGAGGACTACCACGCACGCGTCGACCTCGAAGAGATGGACCAGCAGGTCGGCGGCACCGCCCAGGTCAACCTCGTCATCGACGCGGCGACCGAGCGCGGGCTGCGCGATCGTGAGCTCCTGCTCGCGTTGGACCGGCTGGAAGCGCACATCCGCGCGTACCGGAACCCGTCCGACGGCGCCGAGGTCGTGACCGGCACGTCGAGCCTCGTCGACATCGTCAAGGAGACGAACCGGGCGCTGCACGACGGGGATCCGGCGGCGCTCGTGATCCCGGACTCGCAGCGCGGCGTGTCGGACGCGTTGTTGTTGTTCGAGAGCGCCGCGCCGCGGGACCTGCGCCGCATCGCCACCGCGGACCTCATGCGCTCGCACATGACGATCCGGCTGCACTGGATGGACGCGACGTCGTACGAGCCGTTCACGGCGTGGTTGGAAGAGGGGATCGAGCGCGAGATCGGCGGCCTCGCCACCGTGCGGCCGACCGGCAGTGTGTATGAGCTCGTCACGATCGTGAGTGGACTCATCGGAGATCTCGTCCGGTCGTTCGGAACCGCATTCTTGTCGGTGCTGGTCATGATGGTCGTGCTGCTCCGTCACCCAGGGCTCGGGCTGATCTCGATGGTGCCAAACCTGGTGCCGATCGCGTTGATCCTGGGCTTCATGGGCTTTGCGGGCATCCCGCTCGACCTGACGAACCTGCTCATCGCTTCGATCGTGGTCGGCGTCGCGGTCGACAACACCGTGCACTACATGTTCCAGTGGCGAGAGTCAGCCTGGAACCTGAAGTCTGGCACCGAGGCGGGCATCGAGTACGCGCTCGCGCACGCGGGCCGCGCGCTCGTCGCGACCGGGGTGATCCTCGGCTTGGGGTTCGGCGTCTACCTGACGTCGTCGATGTTGAACATTCGTCGGTTCGGGATGCTGGTCGGCGCGGCGTGTGTCTTCGCCCTGCTCACGAACCTGATCATGGTGCCGGCGCTGCTCCGGCTCATCTTCCGCGATCGCGCGGCCAAGTAAGGAGGTCGACATGTGGCGAGGCGTACGCGTGCTCGGGTTGATCGCGGCGATTTCGTCGGTGTTCGTGTCTTCGGCGCACGCGGTCGACGCGTCGACGACCGACCCGAAGGCCGTCATGCAGGCGGTCGAGGGGCGCGAGGCCCCCGGCTCGAGCAAGTTCAAGCTCACGATCACGATCACCGACGCGTCGGGGCGCAACCGCACGCGGGTGCTGCAAGCCGAGACGATGGCGTTCGCCGAGGGCTCGAAGCAGATCGTGCTGTTCGAGGAGCCGGCGGACCTGCGGAACGCGGGCCTGCTGTCGATCGACTACGAAGACGGCTCGAAGGCCGACGATCAGTGGCTGTACCTGCCGAGCCTCGGCAAGACCACCCGCATCGCGAGCGCCGACAAGTCGGGCTCGTTCATGGGCACCGACCTCACGTACGCCGACATGACGTCGAAGGATCCGGACGCGTACACCTACACGATGGTGCAGCAGTCGGCGGCCGTCGACGGCGAGGACTGCTGGCTGATCGAGGCCACGCCGGCGACGGACAAGGAGCTCAAGGAGACGGGCTACAGCAAGAGCCAGGTCTGGGTGAGCAAGGCGAAGCTGGTGCCGATGCAGGTCAAGGCGTGGGTCGCAGACGGTAGGTTCAAGTACACGAAGATGAGCAACTTCCAGATGGTCGACGGTAACTGGGTCGCGAACCAGGTCGTCGTGCGGACCATCCGCAATGACAAGGTAGAGTCCACGTCCACGCTCGTGACGAGCGGGCTCGTGGTCGATCCCGGCGGCATCACCGACGCCGACTTCACGGAACAGCGGTTGCAGCAGGGGTTGTGATGATCGGCGTGTGGTTGTGCGCGGCGGCGGCGCTCGCGCAGGACGGCTCGGACGACCTCGGGTTCGGCGACGCGCCGTCCGGGGCCACCGAGGCGAAGAAGACGAGCCCGTTCTCGCTCGGGGGCTACCTGCGCACGCAGGAGGCCCTATGGGTGGAGCGGCTCGGCACGCAGCCGCTCGCGCTGGCCCGCCAGACGGGCGAGCTCACCGGCCGGCTCAGCTACAAAGATCTGCGCGCGGTCGCGACGCTGCACGGCGAGGTGGATCCGTACTACCTCGTGACCGACCAGTGGGATCCGGCCACCACCAAGGCGTACGGTTGGTTGATCCAGCCGCGTGAGCTTTGGATCGGCGGGTCCACGGGCCCGGTCGACGTCACCGCCGGGCGGCAGGTGGTCACCTGGGGCGAGGGGGTGCTCGTCAGCCCGCTCGACCGCATCAACGCCCGTGACTCACGCGACCCCGGCATCACCGAGCTCGGCGATCTGCGCTTGCCCGTCACCATGCTGAGGGCGGGCGTCGGCGCCAAGGGGCACCGCCTCGAGGCGATCGTGGTGCCGGAGGGCGACTGGGGGCTGCGCCCGCCGCCCGAGGGCCCGTTCGGGCTCGTCCCCGGGATCGTCGACGCGGCCGAGACCGCGCAGATGATCGACAAGGAGCAGGAGCTCGCCGAGCTCGACACCTCGTGGGGCGACCTGCAGCCCCGGTTCGGCTTGTCCGTGATCCAGGCGTACGGCCGGTACTCGTACCGCGGGCGCGGGGTCGACCTGTCGTTGTACGGGGCGAACCTGCTCGACAAACAAGGTGTCATCGCGAACCCCGAGCTCACCGACGACCTGCTGCTGCTCACGGAGCTCGAGATCCCGATCGACCACGTGCGGTACACGATGCTGGGGCACAGCGGCACCGTCGTCGGGGGGCCGTTCTCGGTGCGGTGGGAGGTCGCGGTCGACCTCGGCCGCGAGTTCAACCTCGGCGAGATCTTGTTCGTTTCCGGCGCGACGGCCGACTTCAACGCGATCACCGACGAACGCACGCTGATCACGCCGATGCTGGGCTTCGGCTGGACGGGGTTGCCGGACTTCCGGCTCGACCTCGAGGTCTCGAAGGCGTTCATGCCGGGCGGCGTGACGAACCTGACGCTGCCGGTCACCGAAGCGCAGTACGCCGCGCGGGTGTCGCAGCTGGCGCTCCGGCAGCGCCTCGAGGTCGCAGGTTTGTTCGTCGGGCTCGGCACCACGCTGAAGCTGGGCTGGGTCGGCTCGCTGCAAGCCAGCTACGAGCTGGCCGATGGTGTGCACGCCTCGCTCGGGTACATCACGATGCACCCGGGCCCCGACCGCGGGCCGCTCATCGGCATGACCGAGCACGATCGTGCGTTCACCTCGGTGCGCTGGGACTTCTGAGGTGCGCCGCCGCTCTCGTGGGGCGCGGGGGCGGGGCGCGGTTACGTAGGCGGGCCTACGGGGCGGGAGCCGAAGTGTCGGACATGCTGACCTTCATCAAGGGCGTCGCGAAGAACCCGACCAAGATCGGCGCGATCTCGCCGTCGAGCCCCTACCTCGCCGAGCGCATGGTGAAGGCCGCGTCGCTCACCAACGAGCACGCGATCGCCGAGCTCGGCGCCGGCACCGGCTCGATCACCAAGCGCATCCGCGAGGAGGTGCCGCGCGCGCCGCTGATCGCGCTCGAGCCGGATCCGTCGCTCGCGGCGATCTTGCGCCGCGAGGTCGAGCGCATCGACGTCTCCGAGCGGTTCGCCGAAGACCTGCCGGAGGTCGTCGCGGAGTGGGGCCACCCGAAGGTGGACCGCGTGATCTCGGGCCTGCCCTGGGCCATGTGGCCGGCCTGGGTGCAAGAGCCCATCATCGACGCGATCGCCGCCTCGATGGCCCCTGACGGCCGGTTCGTCACCTTCACGTACGTCACGTCGCAGATCGTGCCCGCCGCCGCGCGGCTGCGTGAGCTGCTGCTGCGCTACTTCGGCGAGGTGCACCGCAGCCAGATCCAGTGGGCCAACCTGCCGCCCGCGTTCGTCTACATCGCGGATCGGCCGCTGGTCGACCCGCTGTCGCGGCGGTCCACCAAGAAGCTCCCGGTGCGGCTGATGGGCGTCAACGACAACACGCTCCAGCGCATCCTCAAGGAGCTCAAGGACCGGGATCGCCGCCCGTAGCGGACCGTCCGCGTTCATCGATCGTGTGCGTTCGATCGCACCGACGGTCGCAGAGTTGGGTACGCTCGGGGCTTGATCGTGAGGCCCCATGCTGGTCGTGCTCTCCGCCGCCGCGCTCGCCGCGCCGGTCTACTACGCGCCGGACATCGTGCCGTACATGCGCGGCGACACGACCGCGCTCGTGCTGAACCACGGCTTGTTGCAGTCGATGCTCCAACATGACGCCGCCGTGTCGACGGCGGGGTTCACGCTCAAGGCGGCGCCGGCGGGGTTCGCGGTCGCCAGCGGCGAGACGTCGATGGGCAGCTTGTCGCGGTGGCAAGTGGCCTTGATGGCCGCGGGCGGCGCCCCGGGCGTCGGGGACCGCGTGGTTCGCCGGGGTGAACTACGCGCACCTCATCACCGGCGGCTTCCCGAACGTGCTCGCGGGCGCCGGGCGCGGCGACCCGCTGAAGGTCGTGTCGGCGGGCGGCGGCAGCGCGGTGCTGTTCGCCGGGATGGCGCACCGGGGCGTCGCTGCCGAGGTGGGGGTGTTCTTCAACGGGTACGCCTACGAGCAGGACACGTACGGCCGGTTCGGGCTGAGCTGCGACGTCGCGGTGGGGTGCGAGGAGCCCCTCCGGGAGGGCAGCCCGTACGCGGACGCGTCCGCGACCGAGTCGGTCGACGTCACGCGGCGGAGCTTCTTGCTCAACGTCGAGCACGTCGGCGGGCACAGCGCGGGGGTGCTGCTCGCCCCGGGCGACGAAGGCACCCGACTCGACGTGCTGCGGCTCGCCAGCGAGCCGCGCGGGTTGTTGCCCGACGCCGTGGGTCTGCTCGGCGCGGGCCTGAACGCGTACAGCCCCGAGGTCGACGTGTACGGCGACACCGTGAGCCGTGACGCGGCGGCCCGGGAGGCGGGCGCGGAACCCGAGGGGGACGGCAAGCGCATCTACGAGGTGCCCCTGCTCGGCGACGCGCTCGGTGGCACCGGCGTGCTCGCCCGCGTCACCGTGCAGCTCGCGCCCACCCCGCTGTTCCGCCTCGCCGAGGTCGGTTGGGTCGACGGGTGGTCGGTCGGCGCGACGCAGATCGAGGCGGGCGCCCAGGCGCGGGTGTTCCGCCGCGGCGACGGCATGGTCCCCGGCGCCGACGCCTTCGCGCGCGTGACCCGCGTGAGCAGCAAGCACGAGGGCGCCGGGCAGTCGTTCGCGCTCACCTGGTCCTACAACTCACCGGATCCCCTCAACTTCCCGCCGGTGCGCGACGCGCAGGTGCTGGGCATCCACTTCTTGACCGGCAACCCCGACGCGTTGCCGCCCCCGGTGCCGTACGCCGCGGAGGTCCTGTGAACGGCCGTCTCACCACGCTGGTGCTGGCGTTGTCGTCGATGACGGCGTGCTTCCGTGACATCGACGACTACTCGGATTGGTACTTCGATCCGGTCGTCCCGTTGGCGGCGTCGGTTCGGCCGGGCGCGGCGTCGCCGGCCAACACCATCGATCGCGGGGGCACGGACCCGCGGCTGCCGATCGAGGCCGCGAAGGCGAGCGTGTTGGCGCGGCGCGGGGCCGCGGGCTGGTTGTTCGCGCCGTTCACGCTGTACGTGCCCGAGTCGGCCAACAGCGCCGTCGCCGCGGTCACGTCGCCGCTGGCGTGGGGGTTCACCGACGCGGACGGCGGCGCGGCGGTGCACCGGTTCGCCGACGACGGCGAGG
>CAIUDO010000065.1 GCA_903897935.1 uncultured Pseudomonadota bacterium | reverse complement strand
GGCGTCCGCGCCGCCGCGCGAGACCGACACGAGGCAGCGCGCGTACTCGGGCGGCAAGCAGGAGGCGCCGTGCCAGACCCAGTTCTCGCCCTCCGCGGCGCCGAGCGCGTCCAAGTCGAGCACCAGCTCCCACGCTGGATCCGCCTTGCGGTACTCCTCGAGGGTGGTGCGGCGCCAGATCCCGCGCGGGTGATCGGCGTCTTGCCAGAAGTTGTAGTACTTGTCCCCGATCAGCGAGACGCCCGCGATCTTGTCCTTCGAGTCGAGGATCTCGAGCACCTTCGACTCGATCTCGGCGTACTCCGGCTTGCTGGTGAGCTCCGCCAGGGTGGCGTCGCTGGTCGCGCCGACCCACTCGAGCGCCTTCTCACCCGTGACGTCTTCCAGCCAGAGGTACGGATCATCCGACGAAGCTGCCAACGCTCCCCCCGCGACGGCCACGCCCGCCACGACCCACCAACCACGCCCCATCACACACCTCCGAGGGCGGCATGCTAGCAAGCCCCGCCCCTTTCGGGGGCCAACGCGACACGTAGAGACACTATGGGTCGCCGGCGACCAGCTCGAACGTGACGGGATCCAGGTCGCGCCCGCCGATCCGCAGCCACACGCGCTGCGTGCCGAGGCGCAGCGGGCGCGTCGACACCGGCCGCAGCGACACCGACGACGAGAACGACCACGCCTCGCCCGCCGCGAGCGCGCGGCTCGCGCCGCGGAACACCTTGGATGACCACGCGCCGCGCGCGGACGGCCACGCCCAAACCACGTCGACCCGCACGGTGCCCGCTTCGGACGCCACGATACGCGCGCGCACCACCACCGCGCCACCGACGCGCGCCCGGCCCGGCGACACCGTCACGTCGGCTACGTCGAGCTCGGGGCCCGCCTCACCGAGCAGCGCGAGCGCGCCCGGGTGCCCCTGCTTGAGCGGGTGCCGGAGCGCGTGCTTGACGAGCGGCGTTCGTGCGGCATCCTCAGCGATCCACCGCGCGGCGACTGCGACAGCGCGCTCGGGGTGGTCCTTCGCGACGTCGCCGAGGTGGTTCGCGACCGACCGCCGGACATACGGCGACGGATCGTCGACGAGCCGATCCAGCAGCAAGAGGCCGCGCGAAGGATCAGCGACGCTCGCCGACAACCGGCGCCCCCATGGCAATCGCGGACGCGAACCTTCGGAGACGAGCCTGCGGACGTGCACGTCGGGGTCGTCCACCCACGCCGCCAACGCGGCCCACGACGCCTCCGGGTGCGCGTCGATGAGGGGCCGGATGGCGAACTCAGCGGAGAACCGTCGCGTCATCTCACGAAGGGCCGGGAGGCTCGACGCCGGGTCATCGGCGCCGAAGTCCTCGACCACCTGCAGCAACGGCCACCACGCGAACCCGTCGGTGAGGCCGGTCTCGTCGACAAGCGCGGGAGGAAGGGCATCCACGAGGACAGCGACCGCGTCGGCCCACCGCCCGGGCAGCCGCTCCCGGAGCGCCCGCGCGACGTGCACCACGCGGGCCTTCAGCTCCAAGTCGGCGAGCCCGTCGAGCGCGGCGGCGACAAACGCGTCGCGAGGGAACGGCGGCCACGCCGCGCGCACCCGATCCGCGATCATGCCGACGGCGTCGGGGCCGATGCGCTCCTTGAACGGCTCCATCAGCGGCGGATCAGGGTGGTGCGGGACTGGAACCGAGGGGCGGGGCCGCCTACGGGCGCGGCGCGCGGCGCCTCTTCGCGCACCGCGAGCACCTCGAAGGACCAACCCTCGTAGTGCCCGAGCACCTCGTGCTCGGGGACCGAGAACGGCGGCCCCTGCATCACGGACGGGTCGTACTCGAAGGTGTTGAGCAACACCGCGGCGGACGGCGCGGTCACCGCCTGCACGGACGCGACGTAGGCGGCGCGCATCTCCGGCGGCAGCGCCACCAGCGCCGCGCGGTCCCACACCCGATCGAACGGCGCGAGGCCGGCCTCGGGCAGCCGCAGGGCGTCGCCCACCAACACCTCGACGCCGCCACCGCGGATCAACGTGTAAGGACCGACGATCTCGCGCTCGGTCGCCACGCCCCGCTCGGCGAACAACGCATCGACCGCCATCGGGATCAGCTCGACGCCGACCACCTGATGGCCTCGCTCGGCGAGCCACCACAGGTCCACCGACTTGCCGCACAGCGGGACGAGCACGCGACGCAGGCCGTCGCCGAGCCACCGGCCGCCGAACGCTTCGAGGTCCTGATGCGGATCTGGTGCGTGAAAGCCGATCTTTCCCTCGTCCCACCGCGACTGCCAGAACTCGGGCTCCATGACGCCTCCGGGCGCCCGGCGTACCCGCGGGCGGCGCCGCTGTCGACGCTCGACGGGCGGCACGCCCGCGGCTACCAGGGCCCGCCATGCCTGTCGACCCCTCCGACCCGGAAGCGTTCGCGGCCTGGGTGGCCGAGACCACCGAGGTCCTGGAGCGGCTCGCGGAAGACCGCGCCCCGCTGTCGCGGCTGCCGTTCGACGTGCGGAAGGCGCTCCTGATCGCGGCGGGCCGGGTGTCGGCGCCCGACCGCGACGACAGCCGCGCCCTCAACCGCAAGAAGCGGCGCGACGCCGAGCGCGAGGCCCGCGACGCGGACCGGGCGCTGCTTGACCGCACGCGGATCCGGATCGAGCGCGCTCAACCCTTGTTCTTGACGCCGCGGCGCCTCGGCGCCGCCCCGCCCCCGGAGCCCACCCTCGGCGCGCTCGGGACCGCCCGCGTCTGCTACGTGTGCCGGTCCGAGTACCGCGACGTGCACTTCTTCTACGACCAGATGTGCCCGGCGTGCGGCGACTTCAACTGGGAGAAGCGGCATCAGACCGCCGACCTGACGGGTCGTGTCGCCGTCGTGACCGGCGGTCGCGTCAAGATAGGGTTCCAAACCTGCATCATGCTGCTGCGTGCCGGGTGCACCGTCGTCGTCGTCACGCGCTTCCCGCACGACGCCGCGCGGCGGTACGCGGCGGAGCCGGACTTCGAGGTGTGGAAGCACCGCTTGACCGTGCACGGGGTGGACCTGCGGCACACGCCGTCGGTCGAGGCGCTGTGCCACCGCCTGCTCGACGATCTCGATCGGCTCGACTTCCTCATCAACAACGCCTGCCAGACCGTCCGCCGCCCGCCGGGCTTCTACGCGCACCTCATCGAGGGGGAGCAGGTCACGGAGGGGACGACGTCGCTCGTCGCGAGCCCAGGGCGCAGCGCGGAGCTCGCGATGACGCCGCTGCTCCCTGAAGACTTGCAGTCGGGCGGCCACCTGTTCCCCGCCGGCCGCCTCGACGCCGACCAGCAGCAGGTCGATCTCCGCCGCGTGAACTCGTGGCGCCTCAAGCTCGCCGAGGTGCCTACGCTGGAGCTGTTGGAGGTGCAGCTCGTCAACGCCGTCGCGCCGTTCGTGCTGTGCGCGCGCCTCAAGCCGTTGATGCTCCGGGTGCCCACGCGCGACAAACACGTGGTCAACGTGTCGGCGATGGAGGGTCAGTTCTACCGGACCCACAAGAACGACCGGCACCCCCACACCAACATGGCGAAGGCCGCGCTGAACATGCTCACGCGCACGTCGGCGGCGGACTACGTGGCGGACGGCATCCACATGAACGCGGTCGACACCGGCTGGGTCACCGACGAGGACCCGGTCGACAAAGCCGCCGAGAAGCAGGAGATGCACGACTTCAGCCCGCCGCTCGACATCGTCGACGGGGCGGCGCGGATCTGCGACCCCATCTTCCGCGGCTTCGCGACCGGCGAGCACCTGTGGGGCCTGTTCCTCAAGGACTACCGACCGACGGACTGGTAGGAGGTGGCTTTGGACGTACGGTTGACCAGCGCCCACGCGGGGTTTCGCCCGGTGCCCCGAACGGGCGTCATCTATGTGATGGCCGAGGCGGAGCGCCACGGGTGGGTGGCGGACCACCCCGACTGGGTCAACCTCGGGCAGGGCGCCCCCGAGATCGGGCCGCTGCCGGGGGCGCCGCCGCGCATCGAGTCCGTCGCGATCGACCCGACCCACCACGAGTACGCCCCGGTCGGGGGCACCGGCGACCTGCGGGACGCCGTCGCACACCTGTACAACCAACGGTATCGGGTCGGCAAACGAAGCCAGTACACGCGAGAGAACGTCTCGATCAGCGCGGGCGGCCGCCTGGCGCTGACCCGGATCGCGTCGACGCTCGGCCGCACCCACGTCGGCCACTTCTTGCCCGACTACACCGCGTACGAGGAGCTGCTCGGCACCTTCGCGACCTTCGTGCCCATCCCGATCCTGCTCGAGCCGGAGCGGCGGTACGCGTTCTCGGCCGACTTGCTGGAGGCGGAGATCCTCGGCCGCGGCCTCGGGGCGGTGTTGTTGTCGAACCCGTGCAACCCCACGGGCAAGCTGATCGCGGGGGCACAGCTCGGGGAGTGGGTAGGCAAGGCGCGTTCGTTAGGGTGTACGCTGATCCTCGACGAGTTCTATAGCCATTACGTCTACGTGGGCGATGCTACGACCGTCTCCGCGGCGGCCCACGTGGACGACGTCGACGCCGACCCGGTGCTCATCGTCGACGGGCTCACCAAGAACTTCCGGTACCCTGGGTGGCGCGTCGCGTGGACGGTGGGTCCGCGTGACATCATCGCGGGCATCACCTCCGCCGGGAGCTTCCTCGACGGGGGCTGCCCCCACCCGCTGCAGCGCGCCGCCATGCCGTTGTTGGACCCCGCCGCCGCAGATGCCGAGGCGCGGGCGATCCAGGCCGCGTTCCGGGCGAAGCGCAACGTGATGCTCGACGGCCTGGAGGCGCTTGGCATCCGCGTGGACCCGCCGCCGCAGGGTGGGTTCTACTGCTGGGGGGATCTGTCTCGGTTGCCCGAGCCGCTGCGCACCGGCATGGGGTTCTTCCGAGCGGCGCTCGATCATCGGGTGATCGTGGTGCCCGGGGAGTTCTTCGACATCAACCCGGGGCGCCGCCGGGCGGAGCGCCCGAGCCGGTTTCGATCGTACGCGCGCTTCTCGTTCGGGCCGTCGATGGAGTCGGTGCGGCTCGCGATGCGGCGGCTCGAGGAGCTGGTGCGCGGGCACGCGTGAGCGCCGTGATCACACCCAGACGTCGTTGGCGGCGGTGAGCGCGCCTCCGGCGTCGCCGGTGTTCACGACGCCGCGGGGCTCGATGAGCAGCACGCTGACGGGCTCAGCGGCGAACGGCCGGTGCCGCGTGCCCTTCGGCACCACGTACAGCTCCCCCGGACGCAGGGTCACGACGCCGTCGTCCAGCGCGATCTCCAGCACGCCGTCGAGCACGTAGAATAGCTCGTCCGTGTGGTCGTGCTGGTGCCAGACGAACGCGCCGTGCAGCTTGGCGAGCTTGAGCTGGTAGTCGTTGAGCTCCGCGACCACGCGCGGCGACCACAGATCATGGAACAAGCCGAGCTTTTGCGCGAGGTTGATGGCGACGTGGCCCATGGCGCCCTCCAGTAGCGCTCCGATAGCCCGGCGGCGGGAGGCTGACCGCTGCGCCGCGCCGGGTGCGGCCGGCGGCGCGGCTGGCCCGAGCACGTCACCGCCCGACCACGCCGAAACACCTGCGACCGAAAGGGAGGCCGCTTGATCCAGCTAAATTCCCTGTGGGCGACTCTCACGCCAAAGGAGCCGCACTCACTGCCATCACCAACGCCCCGCTGTGGTAGCCCGACTCGTGATGCCTGCAAACCATGACGAATCCTCCAACACGCCGTCGTACCACATCATCGCCAGGCCGTCGGCGAGGACGACCGCGGCCCGGTCGCCCTGTGCGGCGCGCAGCCCGATAATGGGCTCCCCAACGTCGGCAAGCTCAGTCCACGAATCGGAGAACCCATCGAGCGGCGCCGACCACACCGTCGTGTCGGAGGCGAGCAGCACGTGGGCAGACGACCCGCTCCCAGCGAGATCGATCACGCCGGGCGCGCCGGTGGGCGCGCACGCTCTGGTGCCGTCTCTCGCCTCGGTCACCCCGCTCGCGGGAACTTCCGTCACCCACCCGACGCACGGATCCTCGGGGTCCAAGCTCTGCCAGGAAACAAACACGCCGTCGCTCCCCGCGGCCACGCCAAGGTCCGGGAACAAGCCACTGCTCGCCCACCAATAATATTCAGCGTCGATCCCGACGATTGAGGATAGTACAACGGCATCGATGGAAGACCCGTCCGGCGCGGCGCCATCGATGAACAGCACGTCCTCGTAGCCCGCCTTGCCACCACCGCCTTCGCAAGCGACGCCGACCTCGACCCTGCCGTCGCCGTCGACGTCAAGCGTAGAGGCCCCCAGGGGCCGGGCATTGACGCAACCCAGGAAACAGTCGGTTGGAACAGGCTCGGGTTGGCCACCGAACACGCCCGGGTCGACCGGACAAAGTAGCTGATCCACATCGGAGAAGTGTACCCACAGCTCCTCGTCGCCGTCCCCGTTGCCATCCAGTCCGGCAACATCGCCTGGAAAGAAGAAGGGCCCATACTCGGTGAAGTCCCACCACGCATCCGCGAACTCGCGTGTCGCGTGCCCCTCCAGACCACGGTAGAGCGAGAGCCGGTGGCGCAAGATGGGGGTGCCGGCAAGTTGCTCATCGGCAGCGAGCGACCCGAGATCGCCCCTGTCGTCCATGGTTCCACCGAGTCGCTGCGTAACGACAATTAAAACTCCCCAGCGACGACAACTACTTGTAGAGGCTCACGGCAGATCAGGTCACGTGGTCGTTCCGCACGCACGCTCGTCGCGGCGCCGAGACGTTGACCGCCGTACCGCACGTGCGCGTGGCGGTGTAGTCGACGCGGGACCCGGATCCGCGTGAGGGAAACCGGGGCGGGACCTCGTTGGTAGCGGCGTTCCCGCCCCGGGCCGGTGGTTTGGCCTTCGGCGCATGGAACCTATCGACATCTCCGCGGGTGCTCCACCCGCGCAGCTTCATCTCCCGCACATCGACGCCGTACGACCGGCGTCCTGTCGGCGTTGTGGCGCGATCGCCGGCGTTCCTGGCGCGCGCAACATCGTCGGACACGGTCAGCGATGGCGTCCGGTGATCGCCCCGGGCGCGACGATCGTCGTCACGTGGACTTGGCGCTTCCTTTGCCGCCGATGCGACACGACCTGGTCGGTCCGGCCCGACGAGCTCCTGGCGCGGCACCGCTACACGCTCGCGGCCATCCTTGTCGCATGGTTCCTCGCCACCCCGCGCCCGGTCGGCGACGGCAAAGACGACGAGGCGGTCTACGCCCTCGTGGGCGTGGACCGCCGCGTTCCGGGGCCGGATCCCGACCGCGCCGGTACACCCCGCTGGCGCTCGTTGTCGCGCTGGACCGCCGCGATCCCGCGGTGGTGGCCCGCCCGACCGGTCGTCGGGACCCAGTGGCGCCAGCGCGCCACGGCGCTGATCGCTGGGTTCATCCCTGGCGATGGCGGACGCGACGGAGCCGTCCGGCGGGCTCTGGCCGCGCACATAGCCGGCGGCCCGACGATGTGACCGCCTACGTCCGATTCGCCCCACCATCGGCGTTCCCGTTCGCGTTTGGCCGAGGTGGGTGACGGGTACGGGGCCCACCAGCGGAGGTGCCCTGATGTCCATGAAGGTCCCCGAACCCACGAAGGCGGAGGCGATGGCCTTGTTCCGCCTCGGCGTCGTTGGCGACTTGCTCGCCCGCGAGCTGTCGCCCGGCGAACTTCGCGACGAGCTCGTCGCCCGCGCCGCCGAACGCTACCGGCCGCCTGACGCCACCGCGTCGCGTCAGTTCCACTGGAAGACCCTACAGTCCTGGTACTACGCCGCGAAGCACGGAGGGCATAGGGCGCTCGCCCCTGCATCGCGCAAGGAGGGCTTCGCGCTCGCGCTCAGCCCCGAGACGCGCGACCTGCTGCTGCAGATTCGGACGGAGAACCCGTCGGCGCCTGCGAACCTGATCCTCGACACGGCCGTCCGGCAGGGCGTCATCGAGGAGGGCCAAGTCTCGGTCAGCACGCTCCGGCGCCTCTTCGCCGAGGCCGGCCTGCCGCGGACGCTCGCCAACCGCGCCCAGCGCCGCGATCGGCGCCGCTGGGAGGCCGCTCGCGTCGGCGCCGTATGGCACGCCGACGTCTGCCACGTCTGGGTTCGTGAGCCAGACGGGACGCCGCGGAAGGTCTACGTCCACGGGATCCTCGATGACCACAGCCGCTTTGTCGTCGCGTTGGAGGGCCGAGACTCGGAGACCGAGGTCGACTTCCTCAGCGTCCTGTGCGCCGCGCTGCTCCAGTATCCGCCGCCCGACGTACTTTACGTCGACAACGGCTCCTGCTACCGCGGCGAGGTCCTGGCGCTCGCATGCGCGAAGCTGGGGATCAAGCTCGTGCACGCGAAGGCGTATGATCCGCAGGCGCGCGGTAAGATGGAGCGGTTCTGGCGCCGGCTGCGCGAGCGCTGCACCGACTATCTGAAGGGCAAGTCGTCGCTGCAAGACGTGAACGCCGCACTCCTCGCGTTCCTCGATGCCGACTACCAAGCGCACCCACACTCGAGCCTCATGGGCGAGACCCCGTCGAAGCGGTTCCGCCGCGGTCTGGGCGCGCTCCCGCGCGCCTGGACCGCCAAGGAACTGGCCGCGGCGCTGGAGGTCACCGTCAAGCGACGCGTGGCAGGCGATGCCACGTTCAGCGTCGAAGGCCGCACCTTCGAGGTCCGCGGCCGGCATCTCGCCAACAAGACGCTCGACGTCGTCCTCGACCCGTTCACCAGGGCCATCCTGCGCGCTTCGTACCAGGGCAAGGCCGTGGTCGTCGGCGCGTGCGACCCGGCGCTCAACCGCGGCCGTCGCCGGGCCAAGCCCGAGGACGCACCGACCCCGACCCTCTCCTTCGACCCCATCGCCGCGCTGCTCGACCGGGCGCGGAAGGAGACTGGAGCATGAGCGACACCATCCAGGAGTGCTTCGGCCTTCGCCGCCGTCCGTTCGACAAGGACGTCCCCGACGAGGGGCTGTGGCTTGATGACGGCCGCAAGGACGCCATCGACCGCCTCACCGACGCCGTCACCGCCCGCGAGCACGCGATCGTGCTTGGCGAGCCGGGCGTGGGCAAGAACTGCGTCGTCCGCGGGCTCCGCGCGCGGCTCTCGCCGGTCCACTTCCGGCTGACCTACCTCGCGCACGTCTCCCTCGGAAAGCGCGACTTCTACAAGCAGATCTGCATGGCGCTCGGCATCGAGTGCAAGCTGATGCCCGCGACGCTGTACGCGTCCATCCAGCAAAACCTCGCCGCGCTCGCCAGAGAGCGCGTGCACCCCATCCTGGTGCTCGACGAGGCCCACCTCATACCCGACAGTTCGCTCGGGACCCTGCACGTCATCGCGAACTTCAACTGGGACGCCGAGCCGGTCGTCTCGCTCGTGCTGATCGGCCTCCCGGAGCTCGGCGAGCGCCTCAAACTCGGCGTCCACCG
This sequence comes from uncultured Pseudomonadota bacterium, assembly GCA_903897935.1. Lineage (GTDB taxonomy): Bacteria > Myxococcota_A > UBA796 > UBA796 > CAIUDO01. Next base: position 1,428 of record CAIUDO010000065.1, on the reverse strand, counting down.
CTCGTTGCTCACCCGCATCGGCCACAAGATCGAGATCGCCCCGGCGACGCCCGACGACACCGCCAAGTACGTCCGGGCTCGCCTCGACCACGCAGGCGCCAGGACCGAGCTGTTCGCGCCCGACGCTCTGGTGATTCTGCACGAGCTCACCGGTGGGGTGCTCCGAAGCGTCGACGTCCTCGCGGGCGCGACCCTGCGTGTGGCCGCTCATCGAAAGCTGAAGATCATCGATCGCAGCGTGGTCCGCGCGGCGTTCCAACTGACGCCGTTGGCATAGCCATGGACACCGTCGAACTGTTGCCCGTAACACGGTTGGCCCGGCTCGCGCCGGCGCCGGCTGCCGGCACACGCTGGCTGATCGAGGACCTCTGGGCGGCCGAAGCGGTCGGCTGTGTCGGTGGCTTGCCCAAGCAAGGAAAGACGTGGCTCGGCCTCGAAATGGCCGTCGCCGTGGCGAGCGGCACGCCCTGCCTCGGCCGGTTCAAGGTGCCGAGCCCCGGCCCCGTGTTGGTGTTCTGCGCCGAAGACGCCGCCCACGACGTCCGTGAGCGCGTCGCCGGCATCGCCAAGGCCCGCGGCATCGACTTCGAGCGGCTCGCCGTGGGGTGGATCGGCGTCCCCGATCTGTTGCTCGACGACTTCACGCATCGCCGGCGCCTGTCGGCGACGCTCGCCGAGATCAAGCCGAAGATGCTCGTCCTCGACCCGCTCGTTCGTCTGCATCGCGGCGACGAGAACTCAGCGGCCGAGGTGAGCGATCTGCTCGGATTCTTGCGTAGTCTGCAGCGTTCACATCAGGTCGCGATCGTGCTCATCCACCACGTCCGCAAGTCCGGCGCGAGCGAGCCCGGAACCGCGCTCCGCGGCTCGGGCGATCTTCACGCGTGGGGGGACAGCAATCTGTACCTGATCAAGCGGGATGGCAGGCCCACCGTCGTTGCCGAGCATCGCGCCAACCGCGCTCCTGCGCCGTTCGCCGTGAAACTCGACGGCGACCCGGCCCGGTTGGTGATCGACGACAGCAGCCCCCTCCAGGTCGACCCTCTCGACGACAAGATCCTGAACGCTCTGGCGGCGGCCCCGCTCACACGGACTGCCCTACGCGAGCGGCTGGGCGTCCGGAACGAGACCCTTGGCGCAGCGATCGAGCGATTGGTAGCCGCCGGACGTCTCCTTCGCGTGGATGGAGGGCTGGCCGTTCCCGTTCCGCCCTCAGGAGATAGGCGGGAATGGAACCGACCGTGAGCAACGTGCGTGCCGCGACCGTGCGGCGCGTGCGCGTCTACAGGGTTGGAGAAGGCGCTGCGCGCGCTGGACGCGTTCGACGCGGTGATCATCGACGACATCGGGTACATCCAGCAGGATCGCGACGAGATGGAGGTGCTCTTCACGTTCCTCGCCGAGCGATACGAGCGTCGGAGCGTCATC
>CAIUDO010000064.1 GCA_903897935.1 uncultured Pseudomonadota bacterium | reverse complement strand
GGCCAGCGGGGGCCGCTCGGAGTCCGGGTCGGAGAACGCCCCGAGCGGCCGCTCGTCGTGCCGCCCCGCCACGATCGCGCTGAAGCTGGTGCGCCGCCAGCCGTCGTCCCACCGCGCCCGCTCGGGCGCAGGCACGACCGGCGCGACGGCCCCGCGCGGGTCGGCAGGCACCACGAAGCGGGGCGCGACGTCGGGGATCGAGGCGACCTCGACCGCGCCCCCGCTGGTTGCCGCCAACGCGTAGAGGCCCGCCAGGATCACCGAGTCAGGCTCGGTCAGCATCCGGATCGCCTGGTCGGCCGCGACGTCGGGCTCCGGGGAGAACAGGAGGCCCAACGCGGACCGTTCGACGCCCTTCGCCATCGCGAGGTACACGACGCACCGGTGCCTGGCCCGCGTGAGCGCGACGTAGGCGAGCCGCAGCTCCTCGGCGAGGCGCTCACGCCGGAGCAGCTCCACGTGGTGGGCGCGCTCCGCCGATCCGATGTCGAGCACCCGCGCGCCGTCGGACCGGTGCACCTCGACGTGCTGCTCGTCCAGGGTGCGCAGCTCCTGGCCGTCCCACAAGAACGGGCACCAAACGACCGGATACTCGAGCCCTTTGCTCGAGTGCATCGTGACGAGCCGCACCGCGGCGTCGTCCGACTCCAGCCGGAGCTGCCGCGCGTCGCCCAGCATCTCGGGCCGCCGACGCTCCCGCGCCAGCAGGCGACAGACCCGGGTCGGCCCCAGGTCTCGCTCCCGCGCGCTCGCGTGCAGCAGCTCGGCGAGGTGGAGCAGGTTGGTCATCCGCCGTTCGCCGTCGGGGAGCGCGAGCACGCGGCGTGCGGCGTCGGTCTCGTGCAGCAGCGCGCGCACCGCCCGCACGATGCCGCGCTCCCGCCACAAGCGGCCCCACGCGCGGAACCGCGCGATCCAGGAGTCCCACGCCGCGTCGTCGCGGTCGAGCGCGATCAGATCACGCGCCGACAAGCCCAGCGGCGCGGTGACCAGCGCGGCCCGAACCACCGACGCGCGCCCAGGCTCACGCATCGCCCGCAGGATGCGCTCCAGCTCCTCCGCCTCGCGCGTCTCGAACACGCTCGCCGCGCTGTGCAGCACGCTCGGCACACCGAGCTCACGCAGGGCGTCCTGAACCGACCACGCCTGCGCGTTGCTGCGGGTGAGCACCGCCACGTCGGCCGGGCCGACCGGCGCGCCGCCGATCGTCGCTCCTTCGGCGAGGAACGCCGCGATGTCGCGCGCGACGAGCCCGGGGAGCTCGCGGGTGAGCCAGTCCCGACGCAGCAGACCGTCGCGACGCACGTTGGCCCGGTCGCGCGGGACCAGCGTGATCCGGAGCGCCGCGGCGCCGTGAGGGGGCGGGCGAACGATACGATCCGGATTGAATGCAGACACCGCAGGATAGTCGATCGCCTCGATCAGGAACGGGCGCGGGACGCGGCCGAACACGTGGTTGACCGCCGCGACCATGGACGCGTCCGACCGCCTGTTCTCCGCCAGTGTGCTCCGCTCGGTCGCGTCCGCACGCGCAGCGAGGTACGTGAAGACGTCGGCGCCACGAAACGCATAGATCGCCTGCTTTGGGTCCCCGATCATGTAGAGCCAACGCCCCGGCTGCCCATGAAACAGGGTGCGGAAGATCGCATACTGAGTCGGATCGGTGTCTTGGAACTCGTCGATCAGCGCGGCTTTGTACCGGGTGCGGATCGCGTCGGCGAGCGCCGGGCCGCGGACCGGGTGGGTGAGCCCGAGGTGCAGCTCGCGCAGCAGGTCGTCAAAGCCGAGCACGCCGCGCTGGCGCCGCAACACCGGCAAGCGCTCACGGACCACCCGCACCACCTCATGCTCGAGCGCGAGGGAGGCGGCGTCGAGGTCGGGGGCCAACGTCTGCGTGACCGCGACCAGCGACCGCAACGCGACGGTCACGGAGTGGTCACCCGCTGGCGTGCCCACGGGCAGCGCGGCGACGAGCGCGGGCGCTGCGGCCGGCAAAGCGAGCCCGGGCCGGGGCGCGCCCGCGCAGAACTCGCGGAGCTGCTCCATCCAGTCGACCACGTCGCCGTACGTGAATGGGGGATCGGAGGTGCTCTTCGCGAGCGCGAGGTCGGCGAGCAGGCCTCGATACCGCGGCGCCCCCCGCGACAGCGCGGCGGCGACGCCAGCGACCGCATCGCACCATGCGCCCCAACGCGCCGCGTCCACCAACGGGAGGGGCGGGGCGCCCCCGGGAGGCGACCCCGCCGCTTCGACCGGTGGCACGACGGCGACGTCGGGCTCGCGCGCGACCCGCCGCGCAAGATCCAGCAACGACGCTGGATCGTGACCGGTCGACAGCAAGTGGCGGACCACCATCGGGTCGGCCGCGTGCGTCGCGCGCGCCCACACCCCACGCACGAGATCGCCGAGCAGGCTGCCCCCGTCCTCTTGCAGCTCGGCCGCGAAGTCCGCCCCGCTCTCGAACGCGTGCTGCTGAAGGGTCCGGAAGCAGAACCCGTGGATCGTGCTCACCGCCGCTTCGTCGAAGCGGTTCAGCGCCGCTTCGAGGCGCGCCGCGTCCGGGCTGCCGGCCCCGGCGGAGCCGGCGCGCGCGAGGATGAGGGAGCGCAGACCCTCGTCCTCCGGCAGCGCCCCGCTCGTGATCCACGGCGACCACGCCGCGTGCGCCTCACGCAGCCGGCGGCGAATACGCTCCCGCAGCTCGCTCGTCGCCGCGTCGGTGAAGGTCACGACCAGGACCTGGTCGACGTCGAGCCCACCCTCGACGACCAGCCGCACGAACAACTGGGCGATGTTCCAGGTCTTTCCCGTGCCCGCGCTGGCTTCGACGAGGTGGGTGCCCGGCGACAGCGACAACGGGCGCGGCGGCGGGTTCACCATCGGTCCCCCAGCCAGTGGTCGACGCGCTCGAAGGTAGCCTGGGCGGCGCGTCGGAACGCGGCCGCGTGCGGGTGCGGATCCAGGAACGGCAGGCCCGCCCCGTACACGAGGCCGAGCGACCGATCGAGGTCCGCCTCCCCCCGACCGCGGCCCTGCCACGCCCGCGACGCCGCCGCTTCGGCCTTGACGGTCGCGTCAGGGCCCCCGCGCCGGCTCGCCCGCCACCACGCCCGCGACGTCTCCGGGAACAACGGCAACACGCGCCGCCACGCGTAGACGTACATGCGCACGAGCCACTTGAGATCCTCCCGAAGGGAGTCCTGGCGCCGGCTGTGCAGCTCGGCCACCTCCCCCCCTTCGGCGGGCCGGCCGATCGCGAACGCGCTCTCGACGCCAGCGAACGCGCCCGCCACCAGGTGCCGCGCCCACAGCTCGAGGCCGTCTGCAGCCCGCAACCGCCCGTAGGTGACCCGCACCAGCCCGCCCGGGTACAGGTCCGCGAGCCGGCCAACCAGACACACCTCGCCGGCTTCGAAGCGGATCGGCAGCACGACCTCGACCGGATCGAGCGCGGCCCCGCCCCGCCGACGGTCCGCCGCCAGCGCGATCTTGCCCGCCACCGACGCGATGTCTTCGGCGACGACCGCGCCGGGCACACCAGGCGGCAACCACCCGAGGCCACGCAGCAGCGCCTCCGCGTGGGCCGGGGCACCCCCGACGCGCTCGCCGAGCACACGGTCCCCCGCCCGCCAGTCCTCGAGGCCGTCGAGGCGTGTGGCGTCGCGATCCTCGAGCAATACGACGTCATCGGAGAGATCGACCCGAAGGCGGTCCTTGACGAGGAACCGGGTGGGGCCACGGACGAACCGGAACAGGTCGGACAGCAGGATCTCGCGCACGCCCTCCACGTCGTCCGGGAGGGGCTCGGCGGCCTCCGACGCCACGTCGAGCCCGAGCCCGATCGGCGCCGCGACGCCCCCCACCCCAGACCGATCCGCCAGCGCGCACGCGGCGCCGAGCCACTCCGGGTCCCAGCTCGTGCGGCCGACTACGCCCGAGAACGCCCGCGGCGCGAACGGCTGGAGCGGGTGGTCGACAACGATCCGTTCGCGCACGGACGTCCCGTCTTCGAAGCGCCACCCTTCGTCGAGCACGTCCATGAGCTCGCCGACCGGCACGGCCGGCGCGAGGTGCTCGTCGTTGCGGTCGCTCTTGCCCGTCCAGAGCACCAGCAGGTGATCCCGCGCGGCGAGCAGCGCCTCGAGGAACAAGAACCGGTCGTCGTCGCGCGGCGTGCGGTCGCCGAGCCGGCGCGACGACGGCCCTCCGGACGCCGCGTTCGAGAGGTCGAACCCCGGGAGCACGACCGAGCGCGGGAACACGCCGTCGTCCATGCCGAGCAGCGCCACGACCCGAAACGGGATCGCCCGCATCGGCACCATGCCGCAGACGGTCACCGCTCCGGTGACGAACCCCGCGCTGCCGCTCGCCGCCCCCAGCCGCTCCTCGAGGCACGTCCGGATGACCGACCGCGGCACCGCTTCGACCGACCCGGAGGCGCTGGCAGCGGCCTCCTCGACGAGGCCCGTCAACGCGCGGCGCACCTGCCCCACGTGCTCGTCGAGCTCGGAGCTCATCCGCGGCCCCCCAGGCTCGGGGACCACCAGCGCGTTCAGCGCCGCCGTCACGGCGTCACACCAGGCGACGATCGGCCTCGGAGCACGCCACCCGCGCTCGACCGCCGCCAGCGCCGCGACGGCGTCGACGAAGCGGCCGACGAGGCGCCCAGAGTCGGCGTCTCCAGCGGGGAGCGGCACGACGCCACAAAAGCTGGCGCTGCCGCCGACGATCGGGCGCCGCGCCCCCAAGACCACGCCCAGCAGGACCCGCCGCAGACCCGACAGCCACGTGCCTGCGTGGTCCGCCGGGAGGTCCAGCTCGGCGCGGTGCCCGCCGTCGATGGCGAACCGCACCCCCGCGTCCCGAATCCACGCCGCGACGCGGTCGAGATCATCCGACGTGAGACCGAACCGCGCCGCGACCGGCTCCAGGCCGAGCACGTCGTGCACCTCGGGCGCCGTGAACCGGCCCTCCACCAGATCGAAGACCCGGAACAACACCTCGACGACCGGGTTCGCGCGCCGCGCGACCCGATCCGCGATCCGGTACGGCAGGGCCGCCGACGTGGCCGAGAACACCGCGTCGATCAGGGGCGCGAACCGCTCCACGTCCGGGGTGAGCACCACGATGTCGCGCGGGAGGATGGGCGGCCCGGACGCCGGCTGGGCCTGGACGAGCTCGATCAGGCGGTCGCGCAGCACCTCGACCTGCCGCATGGCGCCGCGGCACGCGTGCAACGACACCGACCGGTCGCCGTCGCGCCACACCCGCGGGGGGAGACCACCGGGACCCCTCCGACGGAGATCGAGCATGTCCGCCTGCAAGCCGGCCAGCACCGACCCGCCGTCTGGGCCGTCCTCGGGGTCCTCGTAGCGGTCTCCGGGCTCGTCGAAGTCACCGGACGCCTCGAGCACCGCCTGGAACTCGCGGCCCAAGCGCCCCAACGACGCCAACAAGCTGTGGCCCTGCTCGTGGTGCAGCTCGAGCTGGCCAGCGCTCCGAACGCGACTCCGCGCGATCTCGGCCCGGCTTCGGGTGTGCGCCCACCACTCGCGGCACGGGCTGGCCACCAGCACGTGCACGTCGATCCGCCGCCCCAGCGCGTGCAAGGCCGCCACGTGCAGGGGCGGAAGGGCCGCGAACCCGAACAAGAACACCCGACCCGGGACGCCGGCGATCGGCCCCCGCGCCCGCGACGCCTCGGCCCGCGCGACGAGATCCGCGATGTGGGGCTCGGTGATCTCATCGCGGAGCCGCCGCCACAGCAGCGCCTGCCAATCCCCGCCTTCGCCGCGGGTCCACGCGGCGAGCACGTCGGGCCGCCACGTGATGTAGCGGTCGAACGTGCGCGCGATGCGATTGGCCAGCTCGAACGGCCGCCCCGGCGCGTCACCGACCCACGCGCGCAGCGGCGCGAACGCGGAGAGGGGCATCAGGGTGGGCAACAACGAGAGAATGAGCCAACGCAGCCGCTCCGGGGCCCACGCGTCCCCCACGACGACGCCGACCGCGGCCGACAACGCTACAGAGAAGAAGCGAGCTGGAAACGGAAACGCCAAGCCGGCGCACACGCCCAGCGCCGACGCGACGCGCCACCCGACCCACCGCTCGACCCCGCGCGACGGCACGACGACCCACTCGGGCGCGAGCGGATCGGTGGGCGCCTCGCGCAGGACGTCACACAGCGCGTCTGCCAGCGCCTCCGATCGGTTGCTGCGTACCACCACCAACGCCACGTCTTCTCCCGCCCGCCATTCTGTCCCGCCAGCGAGCCTGGACGCAGCCAAAATCTGTCCGCTTTCCCTCAGGTGCCGTCGGCCTTCCGCGGAGACGGCTTCATCAGCGGCGCCAGGCGCTGCTCCTGCGCGGGGATCGCGTCCGCCGCCGGGTCGTCGACCGGGACGAGCGCGGGCACGCACGCGTCGTCCCAGGTGAGCACGTAGCCGCGACGCCCCGGAACACCCGCCATGAACCGGCGATCTTCGGCGATGTCGACGTGGTTGACCCACCACACCGGCGCGGACGCGAGGTCGGGCGGGTTGTTGGGCCGCCAGAACACGAAGTGGCCGGTCGGCTCTGCGATGCAGCCCGGGGTGATGGGGCGCGGCGCGAAGATCACGGCGTCGGTGATGCCCGACGACGCGACGAGTCGGAACGGCGCTTCGACCTCGGCGGACATCCGCCGCATCGCGCCGGCGCGGACCGGCGCGTAGACGAGCAGCCCCACCGCCACGAGCGACACCAGCGTAGCCATCGGCGCCGCTTGCAGGCTCGGGAGCGACGTGCCGGTCGCGAACAGGCGGTGCGCCCGCTGAACTGCGAGCGCGGCCCCCATCAGCAAGCCGGGGGCGGCCTCGGCGAAGTGCACCGGGCCGAACGCGTCGACCCCTGCGTCGACCTGGAACAACGAGCACACGAAGAAGCACACCCAGCTCGCGGTGACCAGCCCGCGCTCGCCGCGGAGGCCAGCGAGGGCCGCCAACGCCAACCCGAACGGCCACCCGAACAGATCCCACGCCAACCGCAACATCCCGACCGCGTTCAGCGCGACGCCGTAGATCAAGCCGTAGCTGCGGAACCCGGCGACGACGACGTCGGTGTCCGGGTGGAAGTGCGAGAAGCGGAAGCCGTTGTCGCGCGCGTAGTCGATCATGCGCTGGTACGAAACGACCGTGATCCCGCCGTTCTGAACCAGGTTGACGAGCAAGAAGCACGCAGCGAGCGCCGCTGCGGGCACGACGAAGGCGAGCACGTCCCGCGGGCGCCGCGACACGAAGACGCCGAGCCCCCACGCGACGAGCAGGGGCAACCCGGCCCCGACGGCCGAGAGCGGGCGGATGAAGAACGCGACCGCGAAACAAAGCCCGACCCCGGCGTGCGTGTACCAAGCGGACCCCGGATCGCGGGACCGCAACGCGAACCAGGCGCACCACACCAACGCGAGCGCGCACGACGCGTGGGACATCCGTGTCGCCGCCGACAACACCAGCATCGGCGACGTCACGCACAGGACCACGCCGACCCGCGCCGCCAGCGCGCCGTCGGCAGCGGTGCCCCCGACCGCGCCGAGCCGGCGTAGGACCAGGAACACCCCAGGCACCATCGCCGCGAAGCACAGCGGGTTCGCGAGGCCGTCGAGGCCCACGGCCGCGAACGGGGCGAGGAGCGCCGGCCAGCCCAAGAAGTACTGCGCGTACAAACGGCCGTCGTTGATCATGAAGGCACGATCGAAGAACAACCGAGGTTCTGGCGACGGCGCCGTCAGATGGCCCGTCGCCAGCGTGCGCGCCATGAACAGGTACGCGCTCTCGTCGTCGGTGACGGACATGCCGCGCAGCACGAGCGCGTGCACGGCCAGCGCGGACACGAACGCCGCCGCGCTGCCGACGACGCACCACGTACGATCGGGGATCGCCACCCACCCGTCAGCGATGCGCGCGCCCGGGAGCCGATCCGCCCACGCACGCGCCGCCAGGGCCACCGCCGCCGCGCCGAGGGTCGCCTGCAGCCCGAACAGCACGGCGAGCCGCGGCACCGGGAGCACCAGGCTGCCGAGATCCAAGGCCCAACCCTGCATGAACACGAGCCCGACCGCGTGGATCGCGACCACGAGCACGAGCGCCAGCACCCACCCGACGACGGGCTCCCGCATGCTCCCTCCGTAGGTTAACCGCCGCGCCTGGAGCGCAGCGCTGCCCGTCCCCTCCTTGCCCGGTCGTCGCTTCGCCGCCATCGCCGTAGCGTTCGCCGTCAGCCTCGTCTTCTTGGCCGTGGTGCTCGTCGGCATCGATCTGCCCGCCGTGATCGCGCACGCGGGTCGGGCCGACGCGCTGATGTTGCTCGCCGGCGTGCCCCTCAAGGGCGCCTCGTTCGTGTTCATGGCCGCGCGCACACGCGTGATGCTGCGCCCGGTCCGCGCGCTCTCGTGGACGGACGCCCTGCGCTCCACCATGCTCGGGTTCGTCGGGAACAACCTGCTCCCGCTGCGAGGCGGCGACCTGCTGCGGATCGGGTGGCTCGCCCGCGACGGCGCCACGGCGTCGTCGTGCGCGGCGGCGGTCGGCACGGAGCGCCTGATCGACCTGCTCACCCTGGTCCTGCTGTTCCTCGCCACGCTCTCGCTCGGCGTCGTCGAGGTCGAACGCACGGGCACGCTGGTTGTGTGGGTCGTCGGCAGCTTCGGGTTGATGGTCGGCGCGATCGCTGCCGCGCGGCACCCGCAGCGCGTCAACGCCCTCGTCGCGCGCGCGCTCACGCCGGCCGGTCCCCGCGCCGTGGCGCTCGTCGCGCCACGCGTCGCGCGGTTCCTCGACGGGCTCGCCGCGTTGCGGTCCGCCCGCGCCATCGCCTCCGCGTTCGGGCTCGCGGTCGGCATCGTCGGCACCTGGTGGCTCGGGATCGCCCTGTGGTTACAGGCGTTCGACGCTGGTCTCGCGTGGTACGCGCCTTCCGTCGTGCTCGCGTTCTCCACGTTCGGCCAGATGTTGCCGTCCGCGCCCGGGGCGATCGGCACGTACCACTACTTCGTGACGATCTCATTGGTCCTGCTTGGCCTTTCACAGGATCACGCCACGTCGATCGCGATCGTCGGCCACGCGTTGTCGGTCGTCCCGTGGACCGTGCTCGGGCTGGCCTGGCTCGGGCTCGACGCCCTGCGACCGACCCGCGCCTGACCCGAAGCGCCCACGCACGCCGAGGGGTCCTCGATGGCGCCGCCACGCCCACCAGGCCGCAGCGCGGAGCACCGCCGCGGAGTGACCGGCCCACGCCCGCATTGGAACGGACGACCACGTGGACCCCGCTGAGCCGGTAGACTCGTCACGATGCCGACGCCGCCACAACGACCGGACCGCCGCGAAGGGCCCCAGTCGGAGCTCGAGACCGCGCTCTCCATCGTGTGGTACCCGGCGGAGCCCCATCGCGTCGGCGAGGTCGTCCTCGTCTTTCCAGAAGATGAAGGCCACACCTTGGCGTTCGGGCGCGGCCCCGAGCCCGCGGTCCGCCAGGTCACGCTGTGGCGCGATCGCCCGTCCGGTCGCCGCTCGACCGGGCCGCCGCGCTCCCCCCACCTCTCACGCACCCAGGCGCTGCTGCGCCCCCGCAGGGATGGCAGGCTCGACCTGAAGAACGTCGGTCGTTGCCCGCTCGTGGTCGACGGCCGTCGGGTCGAGCGGGCCTCGGTCGGCCCGGGTGAGCTCATCGAGTTCGAGCGCCGAATGCTGCTGCTCGCGGTCCAGCGCAGCCCGTGGCCCCCGTACTGGGGGCGCGATCCCGTCGGCGACCACCTGTTCGGCGAGCCCGACGATCACGGCATCGTAGGGGAGAGCCGGCCCGCGTGGCGGCTCCGCGCCCGCATCGTCGCGGCCGCCCGGCGCCCCGAGCCGGTGCTGTTGCTCGGCGCGCGCGGCACGGGTCGCCACCTCGCCGCGCGCGCGTTGTGGTCACGGGTCGGCGGCGACGGCGCGGTCCCGTTTCGGGTGGACGCCCGCACCGATCCGACCGAGATGGCGGCGGCGTGGGCGGCGGGCGCCATCGTGCTCGTCGAGGACCTCTCCACCGTCCCACCGGCGTTGGCCCACCGGATCCGGGCCCTTACGGCCGCGCCACCGCCCGCCCCGGGGCCCCGCATCATCGCGATCGCCGGAGCGAGCCCTCGGGGGCTCGACCCAGACCTCATCGCAGGTTTTCCCTGCCGAATCCGCGTCTCGGGCCTCGACGAACGCAAAGAGGACGTGCCTCTGCTCGCGCGGGTCTTGTTCCAGCGCGCCTATGGCTCACGGTTCCGCCCGCCCGTCCAGGTCATCCGGGAGTTCGTCGAGCGGTCGTGGCGCGTGCCCGATCCGATGGGCGCGCTGTCCGACGCCATCGACGACGCGGTCGCCGAGAACGGGCTCGGGACCGCCGAGACGCCCCTCCCGACCTCGACCAACGTCTGGCTGCGTACGATGCCCCCGGAAGACGAGCTGTGATCCGCCTGCGAGCGCCGTCGTCGCGCCTGTCGTCTCTACGGGGTAAACTCGCTGGCGGAGTGCACCGATGAAGCTCTCGTTCGTTCTCATGGCCGCGCTCGCCCTGTCTGCGTGCGGGAAGGGCGCCGACGACACGTCCTCCTCCGTAGCGACCTCGTGCGAGCAGTCCACGCTCTGGTACCGCGACGCCGACGCGGACGGGCACGGCTCGCCCGTCGAGACGATCGACGCCTGCGCCGACCAGGCGCCCGCCGGGTATGTGTCTTCGCCAACCGACTGTGACGATTTCAACGTCTCGACCAACCCGGATGCGCAAGAGCGGTGCAACGAGATCGACGACGACTGCGATCTCGCGGTCGACGAAGAGGCGGTCGGCGCGCCTACCTGGTACCTCGATGCCGATGGCGACGCCGCGGGCGACGCCACGGCGCCGGTCGTCTCGTGCAGCCAGCCGTCCGGCTACGCGTTCGAGCCCACCGACTGCGACGACCACGACGCGCGGGTCAACCCGTGGGCGGTGGAGATCTGCAACGACAAGGACGACGACTGTGACGGCACTGTCGACGATCCGTCCGAGCTCCCGTCCGACATCTACTACGTCGACGCCGACGGCGACGGCTACGGCGCCGGGGACCCAGTGCCCGCTTGCCAGCTCCCCGCCGGGCATACGAGCAACAACCTCGACTGTGACGACTCCACCCGGACCATCGCGCCCAACGCGGCCGAGACGTGCGAGAACGGTGTCGATGAGGACTGTGACGGAGGCGACAGCGGGTGTGTGTTTCAGTGGTCGGGCATCCGCACCAACGTAGCGACGGCGGACCTCGAAGGTTGGACCGAGTGTTACTCCGGAGCATACAACGCGACTGAGAGCCTGAGCACGATAGAGGCCGACTGTTCGGGTGAGCACCTGCTCCTCGCGTGCCGGCAGACCGGCTCGGCCACACTCACGGTCGCCGCGCACGCGCCGCGTGAAGACGTGCTGTTCGACGTCGGGAGCGGCGTGTCGTCGTCGCACGACGCCAACGGTACCAGTTGGTACTACCACACGTCCAGCTCGTGGGGATTCTTCCGCGTCGGAGACGGCGTGCAGCGGTCGAACTGCGACACCTCCAGCGGCGCGTACCCGAGCGAGCGGCTGTGCTGGCACACGAACAGCGGCAACATGACCGGCGGGTTCCGCTGCGGCACGACGACCGGGCTCAACGGCAGCCGCATGTGGGATCGGGTCATCTACCACGCGGACTTCTGAGACGATCAGCCCGCGTCCAGGTGAACGGTCGTCGCGACCGCGCGCGCCAACGCGATCGTCCGGGTGGGATCCGGGTCGCGGACCACCAGGTTGCCATCGGACAAGAACGTCTGGGTCCAATCGCGACGGGGCGCGCCGATCGGCAGCAGATCGACCCGGGCGACGCTCCCCCCATGGGCGCGAAGGAACGCCTCCAACCCGTGGATGGCGCGGATCCGGCCCCGGCCACGCGCCCGCTTGAACACGATCGCGGCGCTGTACGGCCGGTCGCCGATCGCCCCGACGCGACCGTGCACGACCGCGTCCGCCCACGCGCGGTACAGGTCGACGTCGCCCGTGTAGTTCATCAGGTCGACCATGTTCGCGCCCGGCGACCGGCACGCGATCTCGCCAAAGACTGCGTCTCCCGACGGGGTCCGAAACCACTCCATGTGCGTGAAGCCGGTGCCCATCCCGAGGGCGCGGATCACCGCCCGCCCGAGCGTGACTCCGGGCGCCACGTACGGGTCGTCCAGGTCCCGCACGCTCTGGATGATCGGGCTGATCCACTCGTTCTTGCGCGCGTCCAGGGCGCTCGGCTCGTACCGGCACACGGACTCGTACACTGGCGCGCCGTCCACACAGATCGTCTCGTAGGTGAATTCTTCACCCTGCACGAACTCCTCTACCTGCACCTCCGGCACGTGCTGGAGCGCTGCCAGCACCCGATCGAGGTCGGCCTCGCTGCGGATCACGTATGTGTCGGCGCTGCCCGCCCCAGCGACCGGCTTGATCACGAGCGGAGGCCCAAGCTCGCGCGCCGCCGCCCACACCTCGGCCACGGTCGACGCGCGGCGGGTGCGTGGCGCCCGTAACCCCGCGGCGTCTACGCGAGCGCGCATCGTCGGCTTGTCGCGAAAGCCCACGACCACGTCCGGCGACATGCCCGCTACGCCCAAGCGCGCCCGGAGCGCGGCGGCCGCGTCGACGACGACCTCCCAGAGCGCCTCGACCCGGTCGGGCCTGACGCCGCCGAGCGCCTCGGCTACGCGCTCGACCACGTGGTCGCGATCCAGGATCCGATCGACGGCGATCCACCCCGCGATCGCGCCGCGAACCGAGTCCGGGGCCGCCCCCTCGCCCACCCCGATCACGCGCGCGCCCGCCGCGGCGAGGCCATGGGTGAACGAGACCATCTCGGGCGGGTACGCCGGTGACAAGAACACGACCAACATCGCGCCTCCGCACGCCGCGTATCCTCGCTCAGCGGGCCACGGACCGCCCCTTCGCGATACACTCCGCCGCGCGGAGGCACCATGTTGAACCAGGGCGACCAAGTCGGGCCCTATATCGTACGTAGATACCTGGGTTCCAGCGGCATCGGCGCTGGATACGAGGTCGAACACGGCGCGATGGGCACCACGCACTGGCTCAACGTGCTGCCGCTGTCGAGCCCCCGGGTGGCCGTGGAGCTGTCGGATCAATTCGGGTTCGTACACCCGAACGTGCTGACCACCCTCGCGCTCTTGCAGGCGGGCGGCAGCATGGCGTTGCTGACCGACATGTTCGCCGGTCGCCCGCTCGGCGACATCATGGCCGAGCACGACATGTCCATCGGGCAACGGCTCGACATCTTCCGCGAGATCCTGCTCGGGGTCGGCGCTGCCCATGCGTCCGGCATCCTCCACCTCGACCTGCGGCCCAGCTACGTGCTCATCGGCGGCCCGATCGAGGCGCCCATCGTCAAGGTGGCGTTCTTCCGGATCGCCCGGTTGCTCAAGGAGATCGACGAGGGTGGCGCGGTGAGCACCAACCGCTTCGCCGCGCCCGAGGTGATGATGCCGGGCATCGAGCTCGGCGCGAGCGCCGACGTGTTCGCGCTCGCCGCGATCGGCTACGAGATGTTGTCCGGTCGCCCGGCGTTCTCTGGAAATACGCCCGCCGCGGTCCGCGCCAAGACGATGGGCAAGTTCGAGCCGCTGTCGAGCCTGGTCCCGGAGGTCCCCGGGGCGGTGAGCGACGCCATCGGGCAGGGGCTGCTGCCCCGCCCCTACGACCGTCACGCGTCGATCGAAGAGTTCGGGATCGCGCTGTTTGGTCCTAACTTCCACATCACGCACGGCGAGCGGCGCGAGGTCCAGGACGGCACCGCGCGCCCCGCCAGCTCACGGCCGACCCCGATCGAGCTCTCCCGCGCCGCCGCTCCTCCCGAGCCGCAGACCGAAGAAGATCGTGAAGCCGCGATGATCCCGCGCGCGGTGCTGTTCGGTGGCCTCGGGGCCACGTTGGCGTTCTTGGTCCTGATCGTGTCGATCGCCGGCCTCGGCGCGATGTCCGTGGGCTCGGCGCTCGACCAGGCGGGCGCGCTCGCCGGGCCCACCACCAAGGCGTCACTGGAGGTCTCGGGCCTCGTCGACGACGTCATCGCGTTGGGGGGCGACGGCGCCCGCTTGCTCCCGCTCCAGCGCGCGTTCAACAACGCGAGCAACCAGAAGAAGATCCCCACGGGGTACCGCTTGTATCAGGAGCTGAACGTGCAGCTCGAGGCCGCGGTGGCGAAGGGCCGGGACCCTGAGGCAGCGCGCCGCATCCAGTACGAGCTCGACGTCGCCGGCAACCAGTTCGAAGCGTACGTCGGCGCCGTGCAAGCGTGGAACGAAGCGACGAGCTCGTTCGTAGGCGGCGCGGCCGTTCGGCTCGGGATCGCGGCCGAGCCGGGCCCCGAGCTCGTCGACATGCTCGAAGGCGCGTCGTGATCCTGGTGCTCCTGGCGTGCGCGGCCCCGAGCCCCATCGCGCCGCCCACCGAGCCGGTCGTCGTCGACGCGCCGCGGCCGGAGCACGTCGTCGCCGCCCCGCTCGCCGCGCCCCCGACCCGCTGGACCGCCGACCAGTGGCAAGCGCTACGCGCCGACGGGGTGTTGCCGGCGGGCGCGCCGCCGCTGCCCGGCCCGTGGCAGGCGTTCGTCGATGGGCGCGTGGCGTTCGCCCAGGGAGATTACGCGGCCGCCGAGGCACGCCTCAGCGCCGTGCGCGGCGCAGCGATCGACCGGGAGGCGGCCGGTTGGCGCGCGCGCGCCCTGCACGCGCTCGGGAGGACCGACGAGGCGGTCGCGGTGTGGGACGAGCTCACCCAGGCGCCCGATCCCGCCCCCGGATCCGCCCTCGCGCTACGATCCTTGGCCGACGCTCAACCAGAGCGGGCCTCCGCCCTCGCGCTTCGCGTGTGGTCCGCGTATCCGGGCACCCCAGAAGACGCGGCGTTGGCCAGCCTTGTCGGGCCACGCCCCGCGGTCGACGCCGCGATCGACCGCGCGGCCGCCCTCGCCGACGCCGCGTCGTGGAGCGCGGTCGTCAGCTTGCTGGACGGCTACGCGGCAGACGCGGCGGCGCTGCCCGTAGGCGACGACGCGTGCCGGTACCACTACGTGCGCGGCCGCGCGTTGTACAAGCTCGGCGACCGCCCGAAGGCCGACGCCGCCCTGACCCCGACCACCGGCGCGTGCGCCAACAGCCCAGACCTGGCGGTAGAAGCGCTCTATCTGCACGCCAAGCTCGCGGCGTGGCGCGGGCAGCACCGCTCCGCCGCGGCGCGCTTCACCGCCGTCGCCGACCGCTTCCCCACGCACCGCTACGCCGACGACGGCCTCGTGCTGGCCGGCTATCACCTCGACGAAGCCGGAGATCCCGCCGGCGCGATCGACGCGTGGACGCGCGCGATCTCGGCGTTCTCGGCAACAACAGCGTCACCCGTCGCGCGGGCTATGCCCCGCCGCACTCGAAAGG
>CAIUDO010000063.1 GCA_903897935.1 uncultured Pseudomonadota bacterium | reverse complement strand
CGCAGCATGATGAAGCCGTTCGTGATGAAGGTGTTCGCGGACGCGCTCCGGTCGACCACGTGGGAGCAGAAGGCGATCGCGTGCTCGTCCCACAACGGCGACACCGAGCACGTCGCGGCCGCCCAGAGCCTGCTCAGCGAGCCCGAGTGGGGCCTGATGCAGACCCCGCTCGACGTGCCGCTGGTCCAGTTCGGCCGCCAGGTGCGTCGGCCGCGGCGCTGGTTCCACACCTGCTCCGGCGAGCACGCCGCGATCCTGCACGGATGCAAGGTGCGCGGGTGGCCCCGCGTCGGGTACACCCTGCCCTCGCACCCGCTGTTCGCCGAGTGGATCACGGTCATGCGCCGGGCGCTCGGGCCGGAGTGGTCGCCGCTGCGGGTCGGCCGCGACGGGTGTGGGTTGCCGACGTTGTCCAACACCGTCTCCGAGCTCGCCGTCTTGTTCGGCTGGTTGGCCCAGACCCGGCACGAAGACTGGATCTGGGAGGCGATGACCCGCCACCCCGACCTCGTCGGTGGCTTCAACCGGCTCGACAGCACGATCCTCAAGGCGTGCGAGGGGCGCGTGCTCGCGAAGGAGGGCGCCGACGGCCTGCTCGGGCTCGCGATCGTACACCCCGACTTCCCCGACGGGCTCGGCGTCACCATCAAGATCGCCCACGGGTGGAACGCGCAAGCCACGTGGTACGTCGCACGGTCCGTGCTGGGTGTGCTCGGCTTCGACGTGCGCAACCCCTACCCGCTCCGTCGGCAGAAGGCGTTCATCGTACCGGGTGTGGTGCCACCCGATCGGCTCGCGGCCCTCGAGGCCATCCCCACCTGGGACGAGTGGGATCCCGACGACGATCACTGGGTGTACGACTGGCGGCCGTACGTGCCGGCGAGCCCTCGCGGAGAGACCCCATGAGCAACGGACGGATCGTCGCGGGGTGCCTGGCGCCACACCCGCCCCACCTCGTGTACGCCGAGAACCCGCCCCAGAACGAGCCACGCGCCGAGTGCGGGTGGGAGGGCCTGCGCTGGGGCTACGAGCGCATGCGAAAGGACCTCGATCGCATCGGCTACGACGTGCTGATCGTGCTGTCGCCCCACTGGCAGACCTACATCGGCACGCACTTCCTCGGGGTGCCGCGCTGCTCGTCGTTGTCGGTCGATCCCATCTTCCCCAACCTGTTCCGGTACCGCTACGACCTCGAGGTCGACGTCGCGCTCGCCGAGTCGATCCGCGACGAAGCCGAGCGCGAGGGGCTCGTCACCAAGATGATGCGGAACCCCGACTTTCGCGTCGACTACGGGACGATCACGAGCTGCCACCTGACCAACCCGACGTGGGACAAGCCCATCGTCGCGATCAGCTCGTGCCGCGCGACCGCGTGGTACTCCGTCGAGGTCATGCAAGAGCAGCAGCTCGCGCTCGGCCGGGCCACCGCGCGCGCGGTCGCCGCCAGCGGCAAGCGCGCGGTCCTGTTGGCGTCGAATTCGTTGTCGCACCGGCACTTCACCACCGAGGCCGCGGTCCCGGAGGACATGAGCCGGGAGCACGTCACCAGCCACGCGCTGTATCTGTGGGACATGCGCATGCTCGACCTGATGCGCCAGGGCAAGAACCAGGCGGTGCTCGACCTGATGCCGGAGTTCACCACCCAGGCGATCAGCGAGACGGACAGCGGCGCGTTGACCTGGATGTTGGGCGCGCTCGGGGTGCCGGAGCTGCCCGCCGAGGTGTACGCATACGGCACGGTCATCGGCACCGGCAACGCGGTCGTTGGTTGGTACCCCCCGGAGGTGACACCGTGAGCGTGACCCTCGGCGTCATCGTCCCGGGCCTGCCGCACCCGCTGCTCGTCCCCGAGCAGAACGAAGGGTGGATGCGGCTCCGCGTCGCGTACGAGCAGGCCCGTCAGCGCATCCTCGAGTCGGGCGCGGACCGGATCCTCATCTACTCCACCATGTGGCCGAGCATCATCGGGCACCAGATGCAGGCCGACCCGACCCCGACCTGGACCCACGTCGACGAGCTGTTCCACGACCTGGGCTCGATGCCGTACCAGTTCCGGATCGACGCCCCGTTCGCGGAGCGCTGGGCGGCGTGCGCGCGCGCCCGCGGGCTCACCGCGCGGACCGTCGCGTACCACGGCTTCCCGATCGACACCGGCAGCGTCGTCGCGCTCAAGCTGCTCAACCCGGACAACGCGCTCCCGGCCGGCATCGTGTCGTCCAACATGTACGCCGACCGCGCCGAGACGGTGGTGCTCGGCAAGGCCACCGCCGACGCGCTGGAGCAGGCCGGCCACAAGGCGGCGGTCGTCGTGGTGAGCACGTTGTCGAACCGGCTGTTCACCGACTGGGTGCCACCCGCCGAAGACCGTGTGCACTCCCAGAAAGACGACGAATGGAACCGGAAGATCCTGGAGTTCCTCGAGGCGGGCCGGCTGGAGGACGTGGCGCAGCTCTCGCGGGAGATCCAGAAGCAGATCCGCGTGAAGAAGGTGGTCAACTTCAAGGCGCTGTGGTGGATGTCCGCCGTTATGGGCCAGTCCAACCGCTTCGCCGGCCACGTGCACGCCTACGCGCCGATCATGGGCACGGGCGGCGCCGTCGTGACGCTGACGCCGACCCGCGAGGGGTTCGGCGACAAGGAGTTCGACGAAGAAGACGTCGAGGTGTTCCAGGGCGAGCGGAGCGTGCTGACCCGCGCCTGATCCGCCCTACTCCTTGAACAAGCGGTCAGCAGTCGGCGGTCAGCGGTCAGCCCGGACAAAGCAATGCATCGCTCAGCGGCAGTCGACCGGGTTGTTCGCGTTCAGGTGAAGGGCGGTTGGGTCACCATCGCGCGATTATCAAGCTGGAAGCTGATGGCTGATGGCTGATGGCTGATGGCTCGGCCCTGCGCTTGTTTTGGGCCTACACCTGGCGCTCGTACCGCAGCGACACGATCGTGAGCTCGCGGCGGCCCGCTGGGGCGAAGAACTCCACGCTGTCGCCCTCGCGGCGCCCGAGCACGGCCCGCGCGAGCGGCGCTTTGAGCGAGATGACGCCGTGCTCGACGTCGACCTCGTCTTCACCGTAAATGCGCCACGTCTTGACGTTCCCGTCGTCGTCTTCGACCTCGACCGTGGCCCCGAACCGGACGACGGGCCCCGACTGAGTGGCGGGGTCGACGACCACGGCGTGATCGAGCCGCTTCATGATGAAGCGCATTCGACTGTCGATCTCACGCAGGCGCTTCTTGCCGTAGATGTACTCGGCGTTCTCGGAGCGGTCCCCGAGCGAGGCCGCCCAGGCCACCTCGGCGACGATCTTGGGCCGCTCCACGTTGTGCAGGTGCTCGAGCTCGTCGCGCAGGCGCTTCATCCCGCGCGGCGTCATGTAGTTCGGCTCCCCCATCAACCCTCCGCGCCCACGCCGATCAGAGCTTCGCGTCGACCAGGTTCCAGGTGATGTGCTGGTCCGGGATGCGCGCGATGACCTTACGCGAGAAGCCCGTGCCGTTCCACGTGTAGCGGCGGAACTCCTTCTGCGCGTCGGCCGCGACGTAGATCTCGACCTTGCCGTCGCCGTCGAGGTCCGCGACGTGGGTAGCGTGCTCGAACCCGCCCGAGTTGGCGTCGATCAGCTCGTTCGTGAACGTGCCGTCCGGCTGCGGCTGCAGCACCCACAACCCGCTCTTCATCCCGGCGGCGACGAGCTCGCACGGGCCTCGCTCAGCGGGCTCGGTCCGCAATGCCCTTCAGGCTGCTAGAGGAACCTCACGAGTTCGTGCCTCGCCTGAAGGT
>CAIUDO010000062.1 GCA_903897935.1 uncultured Pseudomonadota bacterium | reverse complement strand
TCGATCGCCGAGAAGCGGACGCCTGCGCGCAGCTCCTCGATCACCCGTCGCCGCTGCACGTTGCCCGCCTGGTGACCCGCGACGAGGCGCCCGAGCTCGCGCCCGAACCGCTCCAACGCCGGCGCGTCCAGCCGCTCCTCGCGGACCGGCAGCACCCGCACCTGCTCCACCGGCTTGGCGGTGCGCTGGGTTTCGGGCGAGAACGTACGGATCCCCTCGATCTCGTCGTCGAACAGCTCGATCCGGACCGGGGCTGGGGCGCCGTTCGGCCACACGTCGACGATGTCGCCGCGGGCCGCGAAGGTGCCGACCGACGCCACCTTTCCCACCGCGAGGTACCCGGCGTCGCTGAGCGCGCGCGTGAGCTCGGAGCGCCCGGGGCTGTCGCCGCGCCGCAGCGTGAGCGTGCCGGCGTCGCGGGCGTCGCGGTCGGGCACCCGCTGCAGCAGCGCGCGCGCCGACGCGACCACGATGATCGGGCCGCCAGCGACGATCCGGTCGAGGGCGAGCAGGCGCTCGGCCGGGATGCGCGGATCGGGCGAGAAGCCGTCGTAATAGCGGGCGTCGTCTGCCGGGAACGGCACAACGGACGCGCCGCGCGCGAAGAAGCGGAGCGCGCGGACAAAGCGGTCGGCGCGGTCCGCCTGGTCGAGCACGACGAGGAACCGCCCGTCGCGCTCCGTGGACAGCGCCCACGCGAGCGCGTCGTCGGGGAGCCCGGCGGCGGCGAGCCCGGCCCGCCAGACCTGGCGGACCTCATGGATGAATCGGCGTGGCGGCACGTCAGCCCTCGAGCTGCTTCACCCGGTCGGCGTAGATCTCGAGCATCGCGAGCTTGATGTAGCCCCACACAAGCAGGACCAGGACCCCAGCCGCCGCGTCCGCTTGCCACGAGCCCGCGCTCGGATCGAACAAGCCCGTCATGACGAGCTCCATCATCGACTGCCCGTCGCCGTCGATGAGGTAGCTGACGCCGAAATCGGCGACCGTCGCGACCACCAGGCCCGCGTACAGCGTGACGAAGATCCGCCTCCGAAGCCCGGCCGCCAGCTTGCCCGACTGCGCGAGCGCGGGCTTGTTCGGGTCGATCACCACCACCATGTCGGTGAACACGTACTGCATCAGGTAGTAGACGCCGGGGATGATCACCTGCATGCCCAGCCCGACGATCTGTCCGACCCCACCGTGCACCGCGACGACGCTGGCCCAGCTCTGGCGCAGAGCCGCGACCATGTCGCCGAACGACGCCGACGCGCCGCTGCGGCGCCGATGGCCGAGCGCCACCCACACCAACGCGTGAACGCCCCACAGCGCCGGCGACAACAACGCCGCGGCCTGGGTGATGAGCACCAGGACGATCTGACCGCCGGCCGACTCGAACGCGACCGCTGCCCACGTGAACAACACCGGGAGCAACAGCAGCGACGGCAACCACGACGCCCGCGACGCCGAGTGTCGCTTGTTGATCTGCAGCAGCGTGTAGATGCCGAGGACCACGGCGAGCACGAGCAGCCCTGACGCGACCTGGCCGGATTGTTCCTTGCCCAAGGCCGTGACCTCACCCGGGACCGCGAGGAACAGCTGACGCATACCGGCGTCGGCGAGGGCGACGAGCACCACGACGGGCGCCGCGATCGGCGCGATCGCCAAGAACGGCCCCACCGCGGCCTTGAGGGCGTCGAACGCGGTGACCCGCGACGCCCACTTCTGGTGCCGCTTCTCCCACACGTCGGCGCTCGGGGTCGGCAGCACCAGGTACTGCATGAACAAGCCGATGTTGCCGAGCGGCACGAGGCCGATCAACGCGTCTTCCGAGGGCAAACCGACGTCGCGCAGGCGGGGGATCGCGAGGGCCACCTTGAGCACCTGCACGACGAGCACGACCAGCCCGGCGAGCCCGAGGTCGTCCGACAACGCCACGACGGCGCCGACCTGAGCGCCGGTCGCGACCAGCCACGCGAGGAGAAACGGACCACGTCCCAGCCGCACGAGGGCCTCCCTTGGCGCGCCCCCTAACCCCATCCGCTCGCCCGTCGCGGCGGACCGTTGTGGGCGGGCGTCGCGAGCGGCCTCACGCCGGGGGCTTCTTGCGGAACATCGCCCCGCGCCGGAGCCGCCGCGCCACCTGCTCGTACTGGCGCTCTTTGTAGTGGTGATGAGCGTTCTCGCCCGACTCGTTCGCCGCGGCGGTGACCTGGTCGACGACCTGAAACTCGACCATCACGTACACGACGCGGCCGAGCTCGAACGGGAAGCCCGCCCGCTCGATCTCGTCGTCGGCGAGCAGCACGGGGAAGTCGCAGATGAAGTTGATCAGCCGGAACGTGGCCCCCGAGAACGAGTTCGTCGGCCCTGCGCCCTCGTCTTCGGGCACACCGAGCTCGGACGGCCGCAACAGCGTGTTGTAGCACTGGCCCGGGATCGCGTAGTTGAACGGCACCAGGTTGCGGACCAACCAGCGCAGCGTCGGCAAGATGTCAGCGCGCTGCTCCACGACGAGCCGGAAGCGCAGCTTGTCGAAGACGGTCGCCGCAATATTGTCTTTCTTGGCGATCAATTTGGTTATGACGGACACGCGGGCCTTCCGCGAGCCGTAGAACGACACCAGCGGCACCCCTGCCTCGCGCATCCGCGGACCGGCCGCCATGACCTCGGCCTCGGCGCGCTCGAGCAGCGCCGCCTCCGACAGCGCGGTCTTGAACTTCAGATCCGCCGCCTCCATGTGGTGGATGACGTGCATGAGCTTGAGGATGGCGCACGCGAGGATCTGCCGACGACGGAACCCCTCGCGCTGGCTCGCGAGCAAGAAGACGTCCCGCAGGTCGGACGGGCGACGCAGATCCGCCGGAAACCGAAGGTGCATGTGCTCTTCGAGGTACGACACCGCCTCGGAGAACACGTAGCGCACCCGCGCCTCGTCCCGCGGATCGTCGAGGTGGATCCGATGGAGCGCGAGCAGCCGGTCCACGTCTGCCGCGGAGCCGAACCGCGCGCCCGACCAGTCGACGACCGACTCACCGCGCACCAGCGCGCGCACGCCCGCCGCGTCGTTGTCGTCGAGCGGGGCGTACCACGTGGGGTCCAGCGGCTCCGTCGACGCGTCGAGCTCCAGCGCGTCGCGGCGCATCTACTTCTTGCGCTTCTTGACTTCGGGCGCCTCGACGCGCCCGCCGCCATCGGGATCGAAGCCCTCGAGCACCTCGTCGATGTTCGTCTCGTCCTCCGGGGGCGGCTCCGGCGGCGCGGGCGGCGGCGCGGGCGGCGGCGGTGGCGGCGGAGCGGCGGGCTTGCTCGACTTCGACGACGTGGCGG
>CAIUDO010000061.1 GCA_903897935.1 uncultured Pseudomonadota bacterium | reverse complement strand
GCCGCGAGCAGGTCGGGGTCGGTCGGGTCGACGTGCCCGCCGGGCTGCAGCCATCGGTGCAGCTTGCCGTGGAAGACCAGCAGCAAGCGGGCCCCGTCCGCGGACGAGACGAACGCGCTCGCGGTGAAGTGGCCGGGGTCCCAGGTGTCGCGCGCGAACGGCGCTGGGTGCTGCAGGTGGCGCAGCATGACGTCGCGGTGGGCTCCTTCGGTGGGGTCTGCGGGGAGGTGGTCGAGCAGGGCGGCGCGGGTGTGTGTGAGGTCGATCACGAGCGGGCTCCGAACGCGCCGGCGGCGGCGAGGGCTTCGATGGTGGAGGCGTCGTAGCCGAGGCCGGCGAGCACGTCGTCGCGGTCGGCGCCAAGCGCGGGGGCGCCCCGCGACGGGCCGGTCGTGTCCGTGCGGATCGCGGGCGCGGGCACGGGGATCTCCCCGAGCGTCGGGTGCTCGGTGCGCCACATCGTCACCGCCGGGTGCCCGAGCGTGCGGTCGAGGGTGAGCACCGGGCCCGCGGGGACGCCGGCGTCGGCGAGCGCCCGATCGGCGGCGTCGACGGTCCAGCCGGCGAGGCGGGCGCCGACCGCGGCGTCCACGTCGGCGCGCGCCGCGACCCGATCGACGTTCCGTCGCCACTCCGGACGATCGGGCAGCTCGAGCGCGCCCACGAGGCGGCGCCAGATGCTGTCGTTGCCGCACGCGACCGCCAACCAGCCGTCTTCGCAGCGGAAGACGTCGTACGGGACGAGGCCGGCGTGGCCGGACCCGCGCTGCTGCTCGAGCTGCCCGGCGACCGTCCACCGGGTGGCGTGGTACGCGAGGCAGGTCGCTTGCGCCTGCAACATGTTCACGACGAGCTTTCGCCCGGACCCGGTGCGCTCGCGCTCGAGCAAGCCGAGCAGCACCGCCTGCACGGCGTACAATCCAGCTACGAGGTCGGCGATCGAGGTCGCGGTCTTCGTGGGCGGGTCGCCGGGGCGCCCGGTGGCCGCCATCGCGCCGCCCATCGCCTGCAGCACGAGGTCGTATCCAGGCCGGCCGCGCCACTCCGGCTGCTCGTCGCCGAACGCGTGGATCGCGACGACGACCAGCCGCGGGTTCGCGCGGTGCAGCTCGGGCCAGCCGAACCCGAGCCGCTCCAGCACGCCGGGCCGGAAGTTCTCGACGAGCACGTCGGCGTCGCGCAGGAGCGCGGCCAGGACCGCACGACCGGCCTCGGTCTTGAGGTCGAGCACGATCGAACGCTTGCCGCGGTTGTTCGCCAGGAAGTAGGTGGAGGTGTCCGCGACGCGCGGCCCGAAGCCCCGCGTCTCGTCGCCCTCCGGCGGCTCGACCTTGATGACGTCCGCGCCATGGTCGGCGAGCTGCATGGTCGCGAACGGGCCGGCGAGCACCCGGGTGAGATCGACGACGCGGGTGCCACGCACCGAGGCCTCCAGCCTTGTCCGGGCGGCGGTAACGCGAGGCGACGCGGAGGGGAACGTCGGCGGCGCGTCGGTGTCGGAGCGGTGGGCGCTGGGCTCCGTTATCGATGCTCCGACGCGCTCGAGCCTTCGGAGGGGTCGTGACGGTGCTGTGGTGGGTCTGGTTCGTGGTCGCGTCCGCGGCGGAGCCGGTGGTGCGGCTGCCGTCGAGCGAGCGGGAGATCGAGCTCTCGCCTACGGTCGCGCCGGCGGTGGAAGAAGCGATGGTGCTGCTCGGAGGCGGCAAGTTCGAGGATGCAGGGCGCGCGTTCGGCGCCCTGGCGGACGCGGGCGGGGGCGCGGACCTGCGCTGGCTCGAGGCGGTCGCCTGGTACGAAGCAGGTGAGGTCCGCCTCGCGGAGCGGGCGGCGAAGGCAGGCATCGCGGCGCCGGGTGGGGCGTCGCACGGGCCTTTGCATGCGTTGCTCGGTCTCGTGCTCGTCGACCTGGGGCAGGGCGATCACGCCGCGAACACGCTCGAGACCGCCGGTCGCCTGGCGCGCTCGGTCGGCGACGAGCCGGTCGTCGCCAGGGTGCACGTCGCGCTCGCGCTGCTCGCGCTCGACCGGGGGGATCCGGCTGCGGCGCGCCGTGAGCTCACCCTCGCGCGTGAGGCCGGCGGTGACGACGCCGAGATCTCGGCCGCGGTGGTCGAGAACCTCGCGGTCGCGGACGCGCTCGAGGGGGGCATGGGCGTGTACGACCGCGTGCCCGCCGCAGCGGCTACGGACCGTCGATCGGTGCTGCGCGACACGCTGGATCAGGCCGCTGCGGCGCGCTCGGCGGGCGACCTCGATCGCGCGGGGGCGCTGCTCGGGCAGGCGCTCGTCGCCGCACGAGACGGCGCGTTGCTCCGCGAGACGGTGCTCACGCTCGCCGAGATCGGGCGGATCGCCACCCTGGTCGGGGAGCACGCCGTCGCCCGGGATCGGCTGCAGGAGGCGGTCGGCATGGTCGCGGGCACCAGCCTGACCGTGCTCGAGACCCAGGTGCGGCTCGAGGCAGGGCGCGTCGCGGTGCGCTTGGGCGACTTCGAAGAGGCGCGCGCGCAGGTGTACGCGGTGCGGAGGGCGGCGGCTGGCTTGCCGGTGACCCTCGGCGACGCACGCGTGGCCGAGCTCGAGGCCGAGATCGGGGTCGGGGCCGGTGAGGTCGACCGCGCCGAGGCGTCGCTGCAGCGCGCGTACGACGTCTACAAGAGGGCGGAGTGGTGGCCCGACGCCGCGCGGGTCGCGACGACGGGCGTACGGGCGTGGTCGGGCTACGACGCTGCCAAGGCAGCGGAGTGGCGCGCGCTCGCGACGACGGCGTTCGCGCGAGGTGTCGACGCGCTCGGCCCCGCGCACGTGGCGATGGCCGAGGGGCTCGGTAAGGCCGCGCGGCGGGACCTCGAAGGGGCGCTCGCGGCGTTCGCCGAGGCCGGCGCGGTGGCGCGTGAAGCCGGGTCGCTCCGCCTCGTGCGGATCGCCGAGGAGAACGCCGCGCAAGCGCTGCTGGCCCTCGGCCACACCGACGGCGCGCGGTCCGCCGGCCTCGAGCACGCGGTCGCGCGGCACGAGGCGCTGGTGAAGGGGGAGGCGGCGTACGCGCGGGCGCGGCGGGCGTACGACGCGCGCGCATGGGCGGACGCGCGCGGCGCGTTCACCGAGGCGGTCGGCGTGTTCGAGGCGGTCGGCGAGTCCGGGTACGCTGGGCTCGCGCGCCGCGGGGCGGCATGGTCGGCGTACCACGCCGCGTCGGCGGGCGGATTGTCGCCGACCGCGGCAGCGGCGCTGGTGGGCGAGGCCGAGCGGGTCGGTGACGTCGAGCTGGTCGCGCGAGCGACCGCGTTGCAAGCGTCGGCGGCGGCGAACGCCGGGCAGCCGGGCGCCGCCGCGTTGTTCGAGCGCGCGGCGACCAAGCTCGAGTCGCTCGGCCTCGAACAGCTCGCCGCGTGGTCGTGGGCCGATCTCGCGGGTATCAGTCAGGCGTTGCCGTCGAAAGTGGCGTTCGCGCGTCGAGCGGCGCAGCTCGCGCCCGCGGATCCGGTGGTCGTGCACGCGCTGTACGGCGCGGCCGTCGAGGCCCACAACCTCGGTGATCCGACGCTCGCGCTGCAGCTTGTCGAGGAGATCGGCCCGCACGCCGGCAAGCTGTCGGACGCGGTCGGCGAGGTGCGGGACGCCGCGCGAGAGGCCCTGGACCCTTCGTGAGGGCATGGGCGCCGCGTGACGAATCCCTACCGGTGTGTCGCCGCCGTCGTCGGTTACGTGCGGCGGTCCAGACGGATTGGATCACCATGGCCATCAGAGTCCGCAAGCTCGCGAAAGACCTTCAACGGACCCCTTCGGAGATCCTCGGCATCCTCGCTACGCTCGGTCATGAGCGCTACCAGTCGGCGGAAGACATGCTCCCGGACGCGCTGGCCGGGTTGGTCAAGGTCGCGGCCCGCCGGGGGGTTCTGCCCGCGCCGCGCCCTGAGCTCGCCGCGCCGCCGCCACCGCCGCCGCGCCCGCGGGGCCTGCCCGCGCCGTCGGACCTGATGGGCGCGTTGGTGCCGGGGGTCGTGCCCGTACGGGGGCGGTCCGACCGGCCGGCCGCGCGGTCCGAGGGGCCGCCGCTCCGGGTCGTGCGCAGCGAGGAGCCCGTTCGGGCGCCCGTCGTCGAGGTTGCGGACCACGAGCAGGCCCACCTCGAGGCCCAGCGGCGCGAGG
>CAIUDO010000060.1 GCA_903897935.1 uncultured Pseudomonadota bacterium | reverse complement strand
GGTCACGTGCTCCAGCACGCTCCCTCCTCGCGAACGGCCCGGTCAACTACGTTGACCGAGCCCCGCCGCCCTCGCACGGGCCTCGCTCAGCGGGCTCGGTCCGCAATGCCCTTCAGGCTGCTAGGCGGTCTCAGCGCGGCTCGAGGCCCATCAGGCTGGTGAAGTGGGCCCACGCGAGCGCGGTGGCGGGCGCGTCTTCGTCGGGGACCTCGATCGTCGTCTCGCCGTCCGGGCCGCGCTCCAGCAGGACCACGCCGACGCCCATCTGGTCCTCCGGGCCGGCGAGATCGGCCTCCTCGACCACGAGGCCCCACGTCTTGCCGCCGAGCGTCTCGACCGCGAGCACGACCCACACCGTCTCGTCGCCGTCTTCATCCAGCTCGACGATCCGCTCCGCTTCTGCATAAAGGTCCATCATCGGCTCATCTCCCGCCGCGGCGCTATCGTGCGGGCGCGGGTCGGGCCACGGGAGGTCGCGTGCGGGGCTCCGTTCGCCGGTGGCTACGCGGCCGGGTGGCGGTGTGGTTCCATGGCGCGTTCCGGGTGCCGGTGCCCGCGCTGGCGCGCCGTGGGATGCCGCTCGATCGGGCGCAAGAGGTGCTCACGTGGGCGCTGGACCGAGATGTCTTCGCGGCGAAGGACGTCTACACGGCCCCCGAGTGCCCGTGGGCCTGGATCGCGGCGGTGCACGCCCCGGAGTACCTGGCCACCCTCGATGACGCCGACACCGTGCGGCGCATCGTCGGGGTCAACGACGCCGTGGTGCCGGTGGGCTCGATCGTCGCGATGTGGCGTCGCGCCGCGGGCGCCGTGGTCGCGGCGACGCGGCACGTGCTCGCGCGGCCCGGTCGGCGCGCCGCGGTGTTGTCGGGCGGGTTTCACCACGCGGGCCCGGCGTGGGGGGGCGGCTTCTGCGGCGTCAACGACGTCGCGGTCGCCATCCGGAGGGTGCGAGACGACGGTTATCGTGGAACGATCGTGATCCTCGACGTCGACGCGCACCCACCCGACGGGACGGCCGCCTGTGTCGCCAGCGACGAAGCGACGCACCTGATCTCGATCTCGGTGGCGTCGGACTGGGCGGTCGCGCCTGGGCCGCGGGTGCTCGACCTTCGGGTGCCGGGCGGCGCCGACGACGCGGCCTACGCCGTCGCGCTGGGCGAGGCGCTCGCGGCGCTGGCCCGGGCCGAGCCCGCGCTGGTGTTCGTGCTCGCGGGGGCCGATCCGCTCGTCGGCGACCCGCTCGGAGGGCTCGCGTGCACCGAAGAGGGCCTTCGTGCGCGTGATCGCGCGATCGTGGCCGCGTGCGGTGGCGCCTCGATCGTGGTGGTGCCCGCTGGGGGCTACACGGATGGCGCGTGGCGGGTGATGGCCGGGGCGCTGGCCGAGCTGGCGGGGGACCGGCGGGCGGTGCCGGTCGGGTACGATCCGCTCGCGCGGCGGGTCGCCGCGATCGGTCGGAAGCTCGACCCCGAGCTGCTCGGGTTGCCTCCGACCGACGGGCTGCTCCGTGACGACGACCTCGCCGGCCTGTTGGGCTACGGGCCACCCTCGGAGCCTCGGCTGCTCGGGGCGTACACGCAGCAGGGGCTGGAGTACGGGCTCCAGCGGTACGGGCTGTGGACCGCGCTCGAGCGGATGGGCTTCGTCGGGCTCACCCTGACCTTGCACGTCGATCGGGAGCCGCACCGATTGGTCGTCACCGCGGACGGTCCGGACGGCCCGATGCGCCTCGTCGATCTGGCGCTCTCGATTCGGGTGGTTCGTGACGTGTCGGTGCTGTTCGTCGACTGGTGCGAGCTGCGGGACCCGCGCCGCGCGGGGGCCTTGTTGCCGGGCCAGGAGCACCCGGGGCTTGGCCTCGCGCGGGAGACGGGGGCGCTGCTCCACCAGGTCGCGCGCCGCTTGCACCTGGCCGGCGTCATGGTGATCCCGGCGTTCTTCCACGTTTTGTGGGCCGGCCGGGACGCGTTCGTGCTGCTCGACCCCGAGCTACGCGGCGCGTTCCGGGCGCTGTGTGGCTGGGCCGGCGCGGTGGGCGTCGGGTACGCGACGCGGGCGCTCGCCGACGGCTTGACCCTCAACGACGGCACGACGCTCCGCTGGACCCCGTCCGAGGCGCTCGCGCCGGTGGATTCAAGAGGGACCGAGCTGGTTTCGGTAGGCGAGGAGCAGGCGCGCGAGGCGGAGGTGCGGCTGACGGCGCTGCTGCCTGGCGGCGAGCCCGAACCGCTACACCCCGAACAACACGTACGTTGACGCTGGGCGCCAATACGCCCCTCCCATGCCTTCAAAGGTGGTAGCGACGAGCTCTGGAATGCCATCCCCGTCGAGGTCCGCGTCGCCCACCATGATGCGCCCCAGGTTGCCGTTGGTCACGTTGCTGTCGATGCGGTCTCCCAGGTCGTTCGTGGTGTATGCGGACGCGTCTAGCGGCCCCGACCGCACGTAGATGGCGCCCGCATCACACGGCTCAATCAGTACGGTGTACCAATAGGGGCATGACGACGGGGAGAAGCGCCCATCACCGACGAGCACGTCGTCAAAACCATCCCCGTCCACGTCGCCGCGCCGCGCAAAGTACAGCGATTCATCGAGCCCTGGTACTACCTGGGTGTCTGGCGACGTCAACGACCACTCACCTGGGCTCACGAACGGGCCGTGGAAGAAGCGGACCCGGTCATCGACGATGGCGACGTCTTCGTAGCCGTCACCGTTTATGTCGCCAGACGGCGAGATCTGATACACGTTCGAATACAGGAGCTCGGAGGGGGCGCTCAGGACGAGCCCATTGTCACGTGGGTGAACGGGACCAGTGGGAACCTCCGTTACGACGTACACCTCGACCTCGAACGTCGAGGCGGACTCGCTGGAGAACGCGACGTCGGGAACGCCGTCACCGTCAACATCGCCGAGCGCGGTCAAGGCCCGCCCCCAATTCCAGTCGGTCTCGTCCGGCACAAACGCAGGACCTCCCGGATCCACGTGCGGAGCAGGCGGCCCCGGGAGCAGGTAGATGACGTCGTCCCCGCCGTACGCCCGGCCTGTCTGGTTGATGAGGAGGTCAGCGAGGCCGTCGCCGGTGACGTCACCTACTGCGACGGGCTGCGTGTACCCGACGGTGACGGCGCCTACTTCCTCGCCAATGTCCAATACGTGCCCAGACCGAACGGGTGTCGGCCACCGACTGATCCCGTTGATTCCGCGATCGACGAACAAGTCGAACCGCCCGTCCCCGTCGGTGTCTGGGGAACCAACAACCGAGCTGGAGGCGTCCGACTCCAGGGTCGCGGCGGCGCCTGCTCCTGTTCGTTCGCACTCGTCGGGGCTGAACGGGCCGGAGTGGACCCAGAGTCGCTGGCCGTAATAGCCGACCGCGAGCAGGTCCACGACGCCGTCGTCTCCCACCAGATCGGCAGCGACGGGCGTTGACGCTCCCGCGTCCTCACCCGACTCGATCCGGTGCGTGACGACGACCTGCGGCACCCTGCCCATGAACGAGCTCCCCCACCGGCCGCTGTCGGCTCGCCCATCGATCTCTTGGGCATGCCCGGCGCCGTCATCGGACGGTGTAATGCAGGGAACGGACCCGAGGACATCGATGGCGATGGGGTCCGGGGCACACGCCGCGGTGGCTAGCAGCAACGCGGGCGCCCGGCCTCCCTTCATGAGTGACCCTCCCAGTCAGGCGGTTATACGGTGAGTGAGTGGCATAGGCAAGTCGTGGACCGAACTACGGCCCGGAGTGCATCGTATGCGTCGTTTAACCATATATGTCATCGTAGCCGCTTCTGCGTGCGGGGAGCACAATCCAACCTACTGGGAGCGTCCACTCGACGTTTACGTGGCTTGCCGCGTGGAACTGGACGCGCGCCGGCGGTGCGAACTCGAAGCAGGCTTCATGCCATCGCCGATGTCGGTGTGCGACGCGATCGCGTTGGCGCCTGTCGAAGACTACTATTGTAAGGCCGAGATCTACGATCAGACCGACTGCGGGTCGGCGTCGAACATCGTGGCTGCGGCCCAGCGCTTCATTGACCGCGACTGCCCAGAGACGCTCGCCGCGCTCGGCGCGCCGTGACGAAGGGCTTCGCGCTGGTGCGCCTCGCCGGTCTGGTGCGAGCGGGAGGGCGCCGTCCCTCCCGGGAGGAACGCCCGGGCGGGCACTACGATCACCGCGTGCGCACCGCATTCCAAGCCCGTCAGCCGTAGCGCACCCGGATCGACCGCATGAGCACCCCGACCGCCTCGATCACGCCCTCGGTGGTGGGGTGCTGCACGATGACGTAGCCGTCGCCTTCGTAGCTCGTGTTTCGCGGGGAGCCCGCCTGCGGCAGGCGCGCCTCGACCACCAACGACCCCACCTCACGCTGAGCCTCGGCGAGGCCGTCGACGCCGAGCACGCGCCCAGATCCCGTTCCTTTCAGGAACAACACGGCGGCGGCGGTCGTTCGGGGCCACGGCCCGTCGAACGCGCCGTCGACGACCGCCCGCGCCCACGCCCGGCGAAGGTCCGCACCGTGCACCCGCTCGGTCGCGGCGAACAGCTGGGCGCCCGGCGGGCGCGCCGCGATCTCCCCGATCACCTTCGAGCCGTCGGGCCGCTTGAACCACTCCATGTGGGTCATGCCGTCGATGTGCCCGAGCGCGTCTTGCACGGCGGCCCCGAGCCCGAACACCTCGTCGTAGTCCGGACCGGAGACCTCCTTGGGGGCGAGCACCACCCATTGGATCCAGGGGGTCTCCATCGCTTCGAGCGGGGTGGGGTGGTACCGGGTGAACGATCGCCAGCGGATGCGGCCGCCGATGGTGATCGTCTCCATGGTGCCCTCTTCCCCCCGAAGGAACTCCTCGACGAGCAGGGGTCGCTGGGGGGTGGGGGTGGGGGTCAGCGCGCCCGCGAGCCGATCCAGCCGGTCCACGCGCTCGGTCTGCCGCGCCCCCGCCCCAGCCGGAGGCTTGACGACGACGGGCAGGCCGACGTGCTGCACGAACGCGTACGCCTCCTCCATCGACCGCGCGAGGCAGTGGCGGGCGACCGGGATGCCCTTGCTGCGCAAGAGGTCCTTCATCACTGCCTTGTCGCGGTAGGCGCGCGCGGTGCGCACCGACGGTCCAGGCACCCCGAGCCGCTCACGGGCCTCGGCGAGGGGCTCCTGCAGGTCCTCCAGGATGCCGACGACGCGGTGGATCGGGCCGTATTGGGCGCTCAAGCGCTCGGCGGCCCATACGATCGCGCCGGGGTCGAGCGCGTCGGACACCACGACTTGATCGGCGCACTCGCTGTCGGTGGGCGCGCGCTGCCAGATGCCGAGCAAGCGCACGTCGTCGAGGCCCGCGATCGCTGCCGCGAACCGTCGGGTAGCCGCCATGGGGAACGGAGCGACGAAGATGACGTTACGCACGGATCACCCGACGCCGACGATGTTCCCGTCCACCACGTCGACCCCGAAGGCTTGGGGCTCCGCGGGCAGGCCCGGCATCCGCATGATGTCGCCGGTGAGCACCACGATGAACCCTGCGCCGGCGTTCGGGAGCGCGCGCCGGATCGTGATCGTGAAGCCGGTGGGTCGCCCGCGCCGCTTCGGGTCGTCCGACACGCTGTTCTGGGTCTTCGCCATACAGATCGGGGCGGCGGCGAGCCCGGCCTTACGCGCGAG
This sequence comes from uncultured Pseudomonadota bacterium, assembly GCA_903897935.1. Lineage (GTDB taxonomy): Bacteria > Myxococcota_A > UBA796 > UBA796 > CAIUDO01. The sequence continues at coordinate 2,646 of CAIUDO010000060.1, read as the reverse complement.
CCCGAGGTCGCGCATCGCCTCCGGCGTGACGACGATGTCGTCGGCGCCGTACACCTTCTGGGCGATCTTCCGGATCTTGTCTTGGATGGTGTCGCTGAGCTCGTACGCGAACCGGACCGGCTCGCTCGGCAAGGCGGCGACGCGCACCACCTCGGCGGCCAACGACTCCGCCCCCGCGCCCCCGTGGGCGAAGTGCCGGGCGTCGGCGAACCCGGCGCCTGCGCGCGCGCAGCACGCGGCGACGACGGCCCGCTCCTCGTCGGTGTCGGTCGGGAACCCGTTCAGCGCGACGACCGCCCGCTTGCCGAACCCGGCGATCGACTCCAGGTGCCGCTCGAGGTTGGGCAAACCACGCGCGACGGCCGCCGGGTCGGGGGTGGCGAGCTGATCGAGCGCGACGCCGCCGTGCATCTTGAGCGCCTTGAGGGTCGCGACCAGCACGACGAGGTCCGGGTCGAGGCTGGCCGTGCGGCACTTGATGTCGATGAACTTCTCGGCGCCGAGGTCGAACCCGAAGCCGGCCTCCGTGATCACCCAGTCCGCGTACCCGAGGGCGAGGCGGGTCGCGAGCACGCTGTTGCAACCGTGCGCGATGTTGGCGAACGGCCCGCCGTGCACGACCGCGGGCGCGCCCTCGGTGGTCTGTACCAGGTTCGGCAAGATGGCGTCGTCGAGCAAGGCGCACATCGCGCCGACGGCCCCGAGCTCGTGCGCGCGCACCGGCTGCCCGTCGTTGTCCCACGCGACGAGCAAGCGCCCGAGGCGCGCCCGCAGGTCGTCGCGGTCCGTCGCGAGGCAGAGCACCGCCATGACCTCGGACGCCGCGGTGATGTCGAACGAGGCCTCGCGCGGCACGCCGTCGGCCTTGCCGCCGAGGCCGACGAGCACGTTGCGGAGGGCGCGATCGTTGACGTCGAGCACGCGCGGCCACACCACCCGGTGAGGGTCGATGCCGCGCGGGTTGCCGTGGTGCAGGTGATTGTCGATCATGGCGGCGAGCAGGTTGTGCGCCGCCGTCACCGCGTGGAAGTCGCCGGTGAAGTGCAGGTTGATCTTGGCGCTGGGCTCGAGCTTGCTCTGACCGCCTCCGGTGCCACCCCCCTTGACGCCGAAGCACGGGCCCAGCGACGGCTCCCGCAGCGCCGCGACCGCGTTGTGCCCGAGGCGCCGCAACCCCTGGGTCAGGCCGATCGAGGTGGTGGTCTTGCCTTCGCCCGCCGGGGTGGGGGTGATGGCGGACACCAGGACCAGGCGGCCCTTGCGTGGGGCGGCATCCAAGGCTTCGAGACGCACTTTGGCGATGTGGTGGCCGTACGGGATCAGGTGCTCGGGCGCGAGCCCGAGGTCTGCGGCGACGTCAGAGATGGGACGCATGACGCTCACGTGAGGTGGAAGGTGAAGACGGTGTGGCCGGCCAGCAAGATGTCCCCGCCGACGAGCCGGCGCTCGGTGACCGGGGTGCCGTTGACGGCGGTGCTGCCGATCGGCGCGGTGTGGGTGAGGTAGAACGCGCCGTCGCGCCAGGCGACCTCGAAGTGCCGGGGGGCGAGCGCGCCGTCGGTGGGGACGCACAGGTCGCTCGCTTCGTCGGAGCCGACCACCAGCTTCTTGGTGACCCGCGCCTTGGTTCCGCGCCGCAGACCCGACCGGATCTCCACCGTGGCCTCGGGGACCACGTCGTCGTCGGTGCGATCGGGCTCTTCGACGTCGAGGCGGAACAGCTGGTTGCCGATCGTGAACAGCTCGCCCGCGCGCAGGCGGCGCGGCGCCTCCGGGGCTCCTCCGCGCTGGTCGTGCGCCCAGAACTCCTCACCCTTTCGGAAGATCCGGTACAACGTTCGTGCGGCCTCGTCGGCGCGCCGGGCGAGCACGATGTCGTCGTTGGGGCGCGTTCCGATGGTGATCTCGCTCGTCGCGAACGGGATGATGGCCTCCATCGAGCCTTCTTTCCAGACGAGCTGCGCGACCGGCTGTATCGGACCGTCGACGAGCGGCAGCGCGTACTCCGTGACCCCGTCGGTGGAGGGTGACGCCTCGTACGCGGGCCCATCGGTGAGGTCGGCCAACGCGGCGTGATCGACGGTCGGCGCGGGGGGGCCCTCGGGCTCCGGTGGGGGCGGAGCCACCGCTCGCGCGGCCGGGGGCGGCGAGGTGCGCTGGGGCGCCGGCGGGGGGCTGCGCGGCGGCGCGGTAGGTGGCGTCGGCGTAGGGGGTGTCGGCGTAGGGGGTGTCGGCGTGGCGGGGGCCGGCTCGGGCTCGGGCTCGGGCACGTGCTCGAGCGGCTCGGGCGAGGGCGGTTCGGGCGCGGGCGGCTCGGGCGCGGGCGGCTCGGGCTCCGGGGCCGCCTCGATCACGAGGGCCGCGGGCTCAGGCGGGGGCGTGGCGGCCTCCGGCTCGAGGGTCGGCGACGGCCCGTCCTCGGTGGCGGGCATTGGGGCGAGCGGCGTGACGCGCTGCGCGGGCTCCGACGGCGCCGCCAGGGACCACACCCCGAGGGCGCCCAGCGACAACGACGCGCCGTCGGGCCACCGCAGGCCGCCCGCGGGCACGTCGCCGACGCGGTGGGCGCCGGGATCGACGTACACCGCGCCGCCGGCGGCGAAGATCCGCACCCCGTCGAGGTCGACGGCGCCCGACCACGCGACG